>JAAHIC010000247.1 GCA_010671965.1 Leptolyngbya sp. SIO4C5 | reverse complement strand
TTCATGATCAGACTATATGGTTTGCAGAAATGCGAAAAAGGGCAGCTAAGAATAGCTGTGTCATTATGGCCTAAATTTTCGCGATCGCCGCAATAAACACCAGAGTTTTAAGCTTTTTGGCTCAGCAGATAGGCTGAGCAACTACTCTGGCGGAGCCAAGGGTTTATAGTAATCGCTGGTCTGAATTTTTTGGCCGCCACCGTCGGGATTTAGGCAGCCCGGCTTCTTGTTGTACTGACAGACCCTGGCCCAGAGTTTAGCGCGATCGCCCGGTGGCCCAGCGGAGAACATCACGCGATCGCCGCCGATGACACCCGTTAAAATTTTGACGCCGCAAACCGGGCAGGTTTTCATTTCTGGCATAGACTTTGATTAAGCTGTAGGGCTTACCATAATCAATGTGGGACATTATAGAGGGCCGCAGAACCGAGCTTTATCGCTTTGCAAAAATGCTTAGCAACCCCCCGTTGGCTCTGCGGGTTGTCGGATGCCCCCTAAACCTCGGAAGATGAGGTGGCATAAAGTTGATTCAAGCCCATGCCTGACGAAACCACGCCGCAAGAACCGCAGCCTGTCTCTGCCGCAAACACGCCTGAAAGCGCCCAGCCCAGCGCCGCTGAGAGAGAAGACGATAAGCTCAGCTCCGAAGAGACCGCGCTCAAATCTACCGAGGGTTTAGCCGCGACTGCAGCCCCAGAAGCGACGTCTAAAAAGAGCCGCTGGCAGCAGGCTAAGACGCTGTGGCAAGGATTCTTAGCATTGGTGCGATCGCGTTTGCCCGCCAGCTGGCAGCCTCGCCTTTCAGATGGGATACTAAGCGCTACTTTGCTAGGAGCAGCCGCGCTCTTGTTAACCTTCATCGCCTCGCTGCTGACGCCAGAACCTGTGTTGCCCCCCAGCCAGCCCTTGGTTGTCCTGCCCTCAGAGGTGCCCGAAGTCACCGTTGTGAAACCTGAGCCCGTGTTGCCGCCAGAGCAAGAGCGCATTGCTGAAATTCAAGATCAGGTCGCTGAAATTACCCAGCAGTATGCTGAAGGGCTAGTTCAGTCTGTACAGGCCGATTTTCGTCAGAGTGAACTGGCGGTCAAGCTAGGGCCAGCCTGGTATCAGCTCAGCCGCGATCGCCAAGATCAAGTGGCTAACGGCATTCTAGCAGCAGTACAGCCGCTGGCCTTCGACCGACTGTGGCTCACGGATGATGCCGGCAAGCACTTGGCCCGCAATCCGGTGGTGGGCAACAACATGGTAATTTTGCAGCGCCAGAGTCAGCTAGAAGAGAGCGAATAGGCAGTATTTTCTCCTAATCGGATAGTAAAAGTTTTGTATCGCAGATGAATCCAGAGCCAGGCAGGCTGCGTACCTCTCACTAGACGGCTGAAAAGTAGGGTCGTTTCCTGAATCGGGGCAGATGCCTTGTGTCAACGAAACCTGTGCCTTTTGATCGCTCAGCCGTTGTGTGTTTTGGCGATCGCTTACTAGCTTCGCTATCTCATCTGTCCTCTCTTTCTTAGGAGAACCTGAGCTATGCCTCAGCAAAAACGAGTAGCTAATCGACTGCAGCATCTCTCGCGTCAGACCCTCTTGCGCTTTGGTGCGATCGCTCTCAGTACTGCCCTGGCCCTCGGCGGCACTGCGCACTACCTGCAGGCTTCTGATCACGACGACGGCGAAATTGACCTCAAAGGCCGGGCCCTTAATCTAACGGATCTATACGTTTTCCGGGAAGGCGACCTCAATCCCCAAGCTTCAACCAACGATTTGATTCTGGTGATGAACACCAATCCGCGATCGCTAGCGCGGCAGCAATATTATTTCAGCACCAATGCTCGCTATGAATTTAACATCACCCGCGTCGCCGATAAGGACAGCACCCCCACTGGCAAAGCCGATATCACCCTCCGGTTTGAGTTCGGCCCGCCCAAGCGCAACCAAGAGCAAGATGTCACCATCACGACCATTGGTAATGGTCGCCAGCGCACCGCCAGAACCACCACCACTGCCCTCACCGACACCACGCCCAATATCCGTCAGGTCAATCTCGGCGGCGGTCAGGCCAGCGTCTTTGCTGGCCTGCGAGAAGATCCCTTCTTCTTTGACGTAGAGCAGTATTTCCGCGTCCGAGCTGGGGCTTTGGGGATTGGCCCTGCTGTCGGTTTCCGTCCGCCCGCTGAGGCAGTTGACTTTGCGGCTGGCTACAACGTCAATACGATTGTGCTGCGGGTGCCCAAACAACTGCTGCAGGGCAACACCCAGGCCGATACGTTTGATGTCTGGACAACCATTTCAGTGCCGGGTGACGATGTCGATGCTGCCGCCTTCACCAAAGCCGCCCCCAAAGATGAGGAGGACGATGAAGAGGATGAAGGCCGGGGCCGAGACAATGACGGTCGCAATGATGAAGGCCAGGCCGATGGCTTTATCCAGCTTGAGCGCCTAGCCCGACCGGCTATCAATGAGGGCTTACTATTCACCAATGCCCTGCTCAATGCGCTCAACAGCGTTGGTCCCGATTTTGAGGCGGCTGCGCTCAAGGGACAACAGCCCGCTGCTCGCATTGCTGCCCCAATTATTGCAGAGGCTAGCCGGACACTGATGGCGATCGGTAACGACCAGGCCCGCACCAATGCCCTATTGGGAGCTTTCCTACCCGATGTCATGCGGATTGATACCACCGGGCCGAGCGGCTATGCCAATGCCCTTAATGCCCAGGGCAGCCCGATTCGCGGACGAATGCTGAAAGATGACGTGGTGGATATCACCCTCAGCGTGCTGACTAACGGGGCAATTACTTCCGATAACGTCTCCTATGAAGGCACTCCCGGCAATCCGGCTCAGGGCCACGATCCACTAGAGCCAACCTTCCCCTACCTGGCTTTGCCTAATTAGCATTGCTCCTAGCCTGATTCGTGGAATTTAGTGGGTTAGGTGGAATTAAACTCCATGAGATTTCACCTAACCTACTTCACTCTCTCGCTTGCCTTTTGTTTCTCAACTCAAAATGAAACAAGCTCTCCCTTTTCCTAATCTTTCGCAGCCCAATTTCAAATCTCTGCGGCTATTTCTGCCTGTCACCGGGCTGCTAATCGGCACGGCTTTCATTACTTTTTCTGGCTTTTCAGGCCGTGAACAGCCCTATCGCTATCCGTTTAACCAGGTCAGCCAAAAAGATGCAGTTGAGTCACTAGAACAGGAGCTAGCCTTCTATCAGCAGCGCATTCAGCAGAGTCCCACAGACGGACTGAATCAGGCCGCGATCGCCGGTACTTATCTCAAGCTTGCCAGAGCTACGGGGGAGTCTAACTGGTATCTGCTGGCCGAGCAGGCCGCCAAGCGATCGCTGGCAAATCTGCCTTTCAACAATGCCGGAGCGCTGTTAGCCCTCGCTAAAGTCGCTGAAGCCCAGCATGACTTTGACGGCTCAATCAAGCTGACCCAGCAGGTGTTAGAGACGAATCCGACAGACGAAGAAGCTCAGGCGCTGCTAGTTACGGCCTATTTGGGGAAAGGTCAGGTCACTGAGGCGTTCACCGTTGCCGATCGCCTAGTCGGGCAGTTGCCTACCCTCGGAACCTATGCCCTGAGGGCTTTAGCCAACGTGGCCCAGGGAGAGGATGCCGCCGCGCTGAAAGACTTTAAGCGATCGCTGGCGCTAGAAGAACCCAACCAAGTGGGCAGTTCAGCCTGGGTGCGCACCCTGATGGGTCGATTTTACGCCAGTCGCGGTGAACCAGAGCAGGCAGAAGCGCTCTACCGGGAGGCTCTGCGGCTTGTGCCCGACTACGCTTTAGCCACGATTCAGCTCGCTCAGTTAGAAACGCGCCAGGGTCACTACCGGGCCGCAGCCAATCGATATAACAAAATTCTGATCAACCAAAACGCTGCCAACACCTTAGATCACGCCGCCCTGCAGGGACTTGCCCAAGTGAAACAGCTCCAGGGGGATGAGGCCGCCGCCGCCGAACTTTGGCAGCAGGCCGAAATGGCGTTTCGGTTGCATCAGGACTTGACCACGTTTGGGCATCGGCGCGAACTGGCCCAGCTTCTCTTGGCTCGCGGCGATCAGGAAGATTTGGCCGAGGCGCTAGATCTGATGGAGGCCGAGCTTGAGATCCGGCAAGATGCTGAAACTCTGAACACCTATGCCTGGGCGCTAATGCGAAGCGATCGCTGGTCGGAGGCCCAAACTGCCCTGCAGGAGGCGATCGCGCTAGGAACCCGCGATGCGGTGATTGCCTACCGGGCAGGACTGGTAGAGCAGCAGTTGGGCAATCAAGCTGAGGCCGATCGCTATTTCCAGCAGGCGACGGAGATTGATCCCGCTTTCAGCCAGCGCGATCGCCAAATATGGGGCCTGATAGAGCAATAAATTTTGCCGGCAACTCTCCCCACCGTACGGGTAAGTCTTGAAAGTAGCTCTACTGCCTGTTAGAAAAAAATCAGCTAAACCCACCCCAACAGGCCCTTTCCCTCAATTCGGCATGACCACCTTTATTCTCTACATTGCCACCAGCCTAGATGGCTACATCGCCAAACCCGATGGCAGCATCGACTGGCTGCCTGTGCCTGAGAGTGAGGCAGATCAGGGCTACGCTGAGTTTTACGCTTCGGTGGATGCCTTGGTCATGGGCGCGGCCACCTATGAGCAGGTGCTGGGTTTTGGTGATTGGCCTTACCCTGGCAAGCCTACCTATGTGCTAACGCAGCGCGATCGCACAGCGCCACGGGCTGATATTAGGTTTTGCCAAAGCATGTCGGCGCTGCTGGCTGCGACTGAACCCTATCAGCGGGTTTGGCTAGTGGGGGGTGGCTGGCTAGCTTCGGCTTTCATGCAGCAGAATTTAGTGGATGAATATGTCGTCACCCTAGTGCCCAGAATTTTGGGCGCGGGCATTTCTCTCTATCAGTCTGTGCCTGAAATTGAGCTTGAGCTAATGTCGGCAGTTCCTGGCGCTTTGGGTCTGGTGACGCTGCATTATCAGCGGGCTAAGCAATCTTGAGATATCAGAAATATTAAAAATACTGGTCCATACAGATTTCGTTTCTAAGATGGGGATGAAAATACCTCATCGCTATCACTACCTGATATGAGCCAACGCTTTATCCGAGGTCATGCCTGTATCATCGGCGTGGGTGGAGACTTGCCCAATACGGTTGATGATGCGATCGCTCTGGCAAACATCCTCAAGGATCCAGAACGTTGCGCATATCCACCGGAGCAGGTGCGTACTCTAACTCAGGCAGAAGCAAAGCGAGAGGATATTTTAGCTGCGTTGGCTCAGCTAGCGCGGTCAACCACGAGCAACTCGACGGTAATCATTTACTTTTCTGGGCATGGCTATCAGGTCAACAGCCCGATGGGGGAAGCCTACTACTTAATGCCGTTTGGCTACGACCCCAGCAAACTCTACAAAACGGCAATTAGTGGTATAGAACTGACGAAGAAGCTACAGGCAATTCCGGCAAAGAAACTATTATTGTTGCTGGATTGCTGTCATGCGGGCGGTTTGGGAGAGGCGGCTGATTTGCGGTATGAAGCGGAAAAAGCACCCCTACCCCCAGAGGCACAGGCAATTTTTGCTAAGGGACAAGGGCGGGTGATGATTGCGTCGTCTCGCGCGGATGAAAAGTCCCTGGCAGGACGACCCTACAGCGCCTTTACGCTGGCTTTGATCGAAGCGCTGGCTGGGAAAGGTGCATCGAAGCTAGATGGCTATGTGCAAGTGGCAGATTTAGCGCTTTATGCCCGTGAGGTGGTGCCGCGTCGAACGGGCGATCGCCAGCACCCAATTTTAAACTTTGACCAAGCGGATAACTTTGAACTGGCCTACTATGCGGGCGGAGAGAAGGAGCCCAAAGAACTGCCGTTTGCTGCAGAACTAGAGATTGAATCTGAACCGGGTGAGTTTAATCGTCAGGTAATCAACAATACGCAGATTGAGGCGGCAGGCGATCGCTCAGTGGCAATTGGCGGCGATGCGCAAGGAAGTACCATCATTACCGGAGATGGCAACACAGTTGGCAATAATAATACGGTGCAGCGGGTGACGCAGCAGGGCAAATACAATTTCAATATGGGTTCTGCAACTGGTTTACAAATTGGCGATACGTATCACGACGCTAGCTCTCCTAGCTGGGATGATGAGGATACTCACAAAGCGCGACCGGAAGGGCTGAAGCGATCGCCCGCAGCAGCGCAGCACCAGCCTCCCGCTGATAGCGATGGTCAAAAAGAAGTGTTCATTTCCTATGCTTGGGGTGGCAAAAGTGAGGAGATGGCAAACCAGATTGAGCAGGCGCTGGCGGCTGAAGAGATTTCGCTAGTCCGCGATAAGAAGCACTTGGGCTTTAAAGGTCGTATTAAAGCGTTTATGGAGCGGATAGGGCGCGGTAAGTGTGTGGTGGTGGTGATTAGTGAGAAGTATCTGAAGTCTGAGAACTGCATGTTTGAGCTACTGCAAATTGCTAAGAATGAGCAGTTTTATGAGCGGATCTTTCCGGTGGTGCTGGAGGATGCCAGAATCTATAAACCGATCGATCGGATTCAATATGTGCAGTATTGGGAGCAAGAGATTCAGGAGCTAGATCAGCAGATTCGCAGCGTTTCGGCTGCTAATTTGGAGGGTTTTCGGGAGGATATTGATCTCTACAATGAGATTCGTCAGTATCTACCGAGGCTAACAAATATTCTCAAGGATATGAATTCGCTCACGGCTCAGATTCATAGTGAGTCTGGTTTTGCTGAGTTGATT
>JAAHIC010000246.1 GCA_010671965.1 Leptolyngbya sp. SIO4C5 | reverse complement strand
ATGCCAGTCTGCTAAATTTTCAGGCGCTTGATCCCGGTGCCTCAATTCTGCTGGCAATTTTGAGCAAGCTGGCCTTAGGAGCGAGTTTAGACGCTGAACAAGCCATTCGACTCCACCCGGTTGCAGTGGCAGGCTGCCTGGGCCTGGTGGTGACGGCGCTCAACCTCATGCCCATCGGTCAGCTAGATGGCGGCCACATTGTTCACGCCATGTTTGGCCAGCGAACTGGGGCCGTCATCGGACAGGTGGCGCGGCTGCTGGTGCTAGGGCTAGCCCTAATTCATCGTGAGTTTATGCTCTGGGCTATTCTGCTGTTTTTTATTCCAGCAGTCGATGAGCCAGCTTTGAATGACGTGAGTGAACTCAATAACCAGCGGGATTTCTGGGGCCTGTTGGCGCTGACGCTGCTAGTACTAATTGTCTTACCTGCGCCTGCCGCCCTCACGCGCCTGCTGTTTTAGGCTGTGGTATTGACGCATTTAGTCCTGTTGTCTATGTTTCAGTTAAATATTCGGTTTCCAGCATGACAGGCGATATTACCCAGTGGCTGACTGAAATCAGAAACCTGCAGCGACAGCTAGCTGACACGCTCAAGGAGCGAGATGCTGCCTACAAAAGCGCTGCCAACTGGCGACAGCTTTACGAGACAGAAGCCCAGCAGCGACGCAGCACGGTTGAGCAACTGCAAACTAAAAATCAGGCACTACAGCAGGTCATCAATCAGCTCAGACAGCAACCAGCCTCAAACCAAAGCCAAAACGTAGCTGAAATTGAGCAGCGAGTTGAGCAAATTGCAGATACAGCCGCACTGCGGCAGCAGCTAGTCGCGGCTTTGGCCCAGTGCGATCGCCTCGGTCAAGCGCTCAAGATAGAACAGTCAGAACATGCGCAAACCCGGCAAAGCCTCACAATGGCCCTAGGAGATGCTATCGATATGCTGGCCAAGGAGTCTCCGACCGCAGCCGCTTCAGGCAGCCCTGCTACCGACAGTGACTAAAACCCCATCGCGGCCGCTAAGCTCTCTAGGTTAGGTTCGATTCCCTGATGAACCTGGTTTTGACTGTGCTCAATAGCAGACTCTGGGTCTTTCAAGCCGTTGCCTGTAAGGACGCAGACTACCGTAGCTCCTGTCGGCACCTGATCTTTCACCTTTAGCAACCCGGCTACAGAAGCAGCGCTGGCCGGTTCACAAAAGATACCTTCTGCCGTTGCCAACAGCCGATAGGCCGCCAGGATTTCTGCATCAGTGACCGCATTAAAGGCGCCTTGGCTGGCTGACTGTACGGCCAAGGCGCGATCGCGATTGGCCGGATTACCAATGCGAATCGCCGTCGCTAAAGTCTCAGGTTGGGGGCAAGGTTTGCCAGTCACCAGCGGCGCTGCGCCAGCGGCTTGGAAACCCATCATTCGCGGCAGGCGATCGCAGCGTCCCTGAGCGTGATATTCGCAAAAACCCATCCAGTAGGCCGTGATATTACCCGCATTGCCCACCGGAATGCACAGCCAGTCAGGCGCATTGCCCAGCGCATCAACTACTTCAAAAGCTGCCGTTTTCTGACCTTCTAAGCGATCAGGATTAAGGGAGTTTACTAACGTTACCGGGTATTTATCAGCGCTCTGACGCACCATTGTCAAAGCCTGATCAAAGTTACCTTCGATCGCTAGAATCTGAGCACCATAGAGCAGGGCCTGGGCCAGTTTTCCCAAAGCAACGTAGCCATTGGGAATCACAACGAAGGCTCGTAGTCCTCCCCGCAGAGCATAGGCTGCGGCTGCAGCGGAGGTGTTGCCCGTACTGGCACAGATGACCGCTTCAGCGCCAGCTTCCTTAGCCTTAGAAATCGCTAGGGTCATACCCCGATCTTTGAAGCTACCCGTGGGATTGAGGCCATCATATTTGACAAAAACTTGAACAGATCTGCCAATACGAGCGGCAATTGCGGGCACTGGGATCAGCGGCGTATTCCCTTCTAGAAGAGTTACGACAGGCGTCTGTTCACTGACGGGCAAGTAAGCCCGGTAAGCCTGGATCAAACCCGGCCAGCGATTCAGCAAAGTGGAGGGCTGAGTCGAATAGCTATCGGGCAATAACTGATTGGGATTGAGACTAAGGGTCACGGGTTAATTCAGAATTTGAGCGAAAAAATTAAAGACGACAGCAGCCAGCAAATCTGGCTATTCAAGTCTACCGCGTCCCCCAGACAAGAGGCGCATCGCCGCTATCCTAGCCGCTTGAAGAGCTGGCATAGCCGATCGAGGGTAAAGATTGGCGGCTGTTACGATTTTTGGATAAAGCGTGATAAGTATAAGATTGGGCCAGTGCCCTTACTAAGTATAAATTCTCATCGTGTGTTTGAGATGAACGTTTCTTCCGCCAGTTCGCCTGCCGCGTCTAATTCTGAACCAGAGAGAACTGCTAACCAGCCAGAGGGCGAAAAAGTTTGCTGGATAGAAGTCAAACAGTCTGCTTTCCAGGCTAATCATCAAGTAGAACTGCTGCACCTGCTAGCAGAGGCAGACGCACTGCTGCTCCAGCTACAAACACTCAGTTCCAAGTAGCTGAAGCTGGCTGGTAAGTCGGTTGGGGCTAAAACCGCAAGTGCTAGCGGTTCCGAGACGCTTCCCTGTTTTCTCCAGACAGGCAGGAGGCTGATTATCTTTGACAAAACTCAGTGATCCGATTGTCAGAGAATTGGCTATCCTGAGTGAGAATTGTGGGGATTAGCGTATGAAACAACTCAAGCCCAAAGCAACCTGGATTGCGGCTGCGATCGCGGTTGCTGTGAGTGTCGGTAGCGTAGCAGGCTATTTACAGCGTTCCGCTCGGCAAGCGGCTAATGACTCCCCTGAGTCAGCCGCAACCTTTGAGCCTGTCGTTGAGGGCTTTGGCCGTGAGAGCATTGGGCGATCGCCACAGTTTTTAGCCACAGCCAAGACAGCTCTTCTCCAAGCCACTCCTGTAGCCGAACGACTACCCCAAATTTCCACTGGTCGCAGCGATCCTTTCATTTCACCGTTTATCCCGGCTCAGCCTGCGATCGCTGACAAAGCTAGACCCAACAGGGCACCGACGGCAGAGGCTACCGCTAATCCTGCTCCTGCCGCAGCTGCCCCCAGTCCGCCACCGACCGCGACTGCGCCCAGTGCCCCCGTTGCCCTGCAGCCGCTACCGGCTGCTCGCTCACCTCAAGCTCTACCGCCTGTCCCAGCTAGCTTACCTAGCCTATCGGTTGCAAATCAGCCCCTCAGCCTGCCTGTTGCTGCCGCTCCGAGAGCGTCAGGCGCAGCGGCGATTCAAATATCGGGTGTGATGCAGCTAGCTGATCAGATCAGCATTTTAGTGCAGGAACCCAATGCCGAAACAGGCCGCTACGTCCAAGTCGGCGACTACTTAGCCAATGGTCAGGTGCGGATTAGCCGGGTGGAATGGGCCAGCGGACAGGATCCAGTGGTGATTTTGGAGCAGGCCGGTCGGGAATACGTTAAAACAGTGGGAGGAGCTTCGCTGGCTCAGGCCCGTTAGGGCGATCGCTTTTTTGATTAGTCTTGCAGTCGATGTTGTCTATGAGTTCATTACCTTCAGACAAGAGCGGACAGCAGATGCCAACAGCCGTCTCAGGTTCGGTTCTCGATCTTAGCGGCCGCTATCTTTGCCCAGTTTGCCGTCACGGGCAAATTGAAGCGCTGACGCTGATGGATGCCTTTGCCTGCGATTTCTGCCGTCATATTTTTACGGTCAATTTACAAAATCAAACCGTTCAGGTTGTTGATAGCGCCCAGCCCATGAGCTGGCGCTGGAAAGGACATACCTGGCGGGGCGTGCATCAAGACAACTGGAACCTAACCCTAATTATCTGGATTGTAGGTTTGGCCTTAGTTGGTTTTCCAACTGGATTAGTTTGGCTGTCGTCCCACCTGTTTCCGCCTCTGCCTGGCAGCCCCGGAGCACAGCTTCCGGCTGTCTGGGCTGGCTTAACCTTGGCTTGTCACTCAGCACTGGTCTTGTGGCTGCTTTCGGAACACTATCAGCTACCGCTGTATGTATCTGCTAAGGTGCGGCTACAGCAGCTAGGCCAGCGTTGAAGCCAGACTGTTTTTGCTATTTGAAGTAGACCAAGTCTGGGATAAAACAGCGCATTAAGGGATTTATCGGTTTCTGCCAGAGTCATTCCGATGACCGCTATACTGCATGGATTGAAGGTCGCTAGCATTCCCACAGGGATTGAGCTATGGAATATTGGGAGTTTCTACTGCAGAAAGAGGGCGATCGCACCTGGTTACCACTAGAATCTGCTGAAGTCGAAATTTTAGAAGGTCGCTACCGCTTGATGGCCCACGCTAGTCAGGCCAATGTGGCTGTTGAGGTTCGCATTAGCCAACTACTATTAGACGAGATTCCTCCCAAACGTCGAGTTCTTAAACGTCAGGGGCAAACCAACCAAGACGGCCTCATGGTTGTTATGCCTTTTACTCAGCTTCAGGCAGGCACTTGGGAAGTGCAGTGCGTTGGCGGTGATCCCCTAAACGATTTGATGGGAGATAGCTGGCAGCAGACCATTCAGTTTCAAATTTTGCCTCGCAATCTCGACGAAACAGATGACTGGGAAGCTAACTGGACTCCCGTTTTAGAACAAGAAACAGTAACTGCTGACCAGACCGTCACCAGCTCAGAGACAGCTGCCACTGCCAGCCTGTTTTCGCCGAATTCTGAATCTATCCAGCATTTTGAGCGCAGCTCTTTAATAACAGATTCAGAAGCCACCGTTCCCCCGAAAGCTGTACCGCCGGTTTGGGAGAAGACCGCTCCGTTATCAGCGCTCTCCCCCGATGTTGAAGAGATAGCAGATCAGCTAATAGGCGAAGTCTTCGGCGATATCCTGGCATCTGATCAGGCGGCAACAGAAGCTGATTCGCACCCCGAATCGGTTGCGGCTTCTCACCTACCCCTACAGATCGAATTAGATCAGGCGACTTATTTGATCCGTTCTCGTCAGGCGCTCAGGCTGCAGGTGCAGATTCAGGCGACGGCCACCTATTCTGAGCTGCCTGAGAGCAAACTTCAGCTCACCCTGCGCAATCCTCAGACCTCAGAGGTATTAGATATCGTTGAGCGATCGCTGCAGGCCCAGCCTTTGCCCGCTGATCTCGGCATTGAAGTTAAACTACCTGCCGCTAAAACTCACCTGATTTTAGGAGAATTAACGCTACAGTCCTTCGCCCAGGAGGCGATCGCTGCCGCCCAGACATTTACGATTGCCGTCATGCTAGACAATTTGATTGAAACGGTGGCCGATCAGGGTGAATATCTGCAAGATCCAAGCCAGTGGCATCGGCCTTTAGAAACAGCCGCTACAGAGGAGGCTCCATCTGCTGCTGCAGAAACAATAGAAGCAGAGCAGAAAAAATCGCTGCCAGTACGGCTGCCAAAATCAAGCGCCCAGTCAGGCAAGCCCGTGTTCTTGCCCTCCGTCGGCATGTTCTTACCGCCTCAAATTCACGAACCGCTGCTAGCATCATCCTCAACGGCGGATACGCGGACACCGATGCTGCCCTCATTACCCGCTATTAGACCCCAACAGACAGCGTTGCCTGAGCCTGCTGCCCCCTCGCCAGAACCTGATGTCCCTCAAGATGAAGTAGAACAGCCCGAAACAAATACGCCTACCCCCCGCGACTCGGTAACCGAGGCAGAGGTAGCTGAAGCCTCCGAGGAGTCCTTAGCTGCTGGCGATGAGGCTGCAGTTTTGGCAGAGGATGCTAGCCCAGAAGTTAGCCCAGCGGAAGCAACGTCTCGCGTCAGTCCGGTTGGGCATGCTGGCGTTGTTACGGCTGATGAGGCTGATGCCGATGCCGACCTGATCGCAGCCGCCCAAGAAGTTGATCTAGAACAAGGCATTAGCGCTGATTTAGCACTAGATGAGAGCACCGAAGACGCGGCGGCACCTGTTGATACCGCCTTTCAGTCCTTAAATTTGAAGGAGCGCTTTTGGTCGCGGCTAAATGCCTTTGCCCTAGATAGTCACAGAGCAGCTCAAGAAATGCAGGCAGCTATCGAGCACCAAGAAGCTGCCGCTGCCGCTGCTAACGCCGAGATGGAGGCGGCATTGCAGCCTGAGGCGATCGCCTCCAATCCGTCCCCGGTGACAGAAAACTCCAGCGATGAATTTGTCGTTTATGACGCTGTCGAGCAGCCTGCTCCCGCTGTTGCTGAAACTGCTGCTGCCGCTGCGGAAAAAGATATTAAAGAAATTGCTGAGTTGCCGCCGGTTCCCCGGCCACAGCTCAAGGTGCCGGTGGGGAATTTAGTAGCCGGTGAACTGATTTCAATTCAGATTATGCTGCCGGCAACGCCTGAGCGTCTCTGCGTCAAATTCTGGACCAGCGATTTGCAAACGCGGGCGCTCGTGGACAATCCTCGCTGGCTGATGTCTTTTGATCCCGATGGTCAGGGGCAAATGTCAACAACGCTGCGCATCAGCGTACCTCAGGGATGCCTGGAAGCTCGATTTGCGGCGATCGCCATTGATGTAGTGAGCCAACGAGAAAGCGATCGCGTAGTGGTAGATCGCGCTATCCTACCGGCTGACCTGCCCGATACTTCACTAGACGAGTTTGAGGTGTAACCTCAAAGGGCGATAGTCCGAGGCCACGGGCCTGCAGGGCATCGGTGTGGCTCCCGCCCAATCAACGCAGCTCTACGGCGACGGCGGCGATATCGAGGGCTTTCAAAGAGTCATGCACGAGATCGGGCTGGAAGGCGTTCC
>JAAHIC010000245.1 GCA_010671965.1 Leptolyngbya sp. SIO4C5 | reverse complement strand
CGCAGATGTCCTGAATTCCCTCTCACAAGGCTGCTGAGAGCCTGTCACGGCGATGTTTAGTCTTTCCCTAAGTTCCCCTAGCCCCTGACCCAATCTCTTCACCCTGGCCGAATATGAGGCCCTGAGGCAGCACGCCTGATGTAGCCGCCCTGTGCTGACTGTAAACCGTTGGCATCAGTCTCCTCTGAGCATTACCGCCTAAAAAACATGTTCCACGGTCTTTTCAGATTAAATTGCTGCTCGACTTTTTGGGGAAAATCAGCAATCATTGCGGCCACCTGCTCACGATTAGATGCTGTCATAGCTGTGGAACATTGGCTAACTTTTTCCCACCGGAGAGAGACCATGGATGAAGTGATCTCGCTCAAACAAAAAGTGCTCGCTCTGCGGCGAATAGGCATCACCACGCCAGAAATCTGTAACCGCTTGAGACTGGAGTCAGAGACTGTCTTAGCTTGGCTGATAGAGAGCTATGGGGGGGCAGCGACAACTGATCTAGCACTGACGCCAATGCCAAGCAGCGCTCGCAGAGAAAAGCACAGCGTTGACCTCAGCGGGATCCTATCGCGGCTGAGTGAGCCAGCTTTCCGGTATGGCTACCAGGGCAGTCTCTGGACGCCCTCTCGCCTGATTACCCAGTTCAATCTACCGCGAGGAACTCTCTACCGATTGATCCACAAAGCAGACCTGTCCTTTGCTGCTCGCCTCCGCCAGCAGTTTTCCTACAAAGCTCAGTACCAAACCTGGGTAGATACGGTGCTGCCCCAAATCCAAGTCATAACAAAGCGCTGCAGAGCTTTGCTGTATCTGCTTGATGAACTGAGACCTCACAATTTTCCGAATGCTCAAAGGATTGAAGCTGCAGTGCCAGAGTGCTTTGAGTCGGATATGGGCAATCCCGTGCTCATCTGTGGACTTAGCTCTACCGGACGTATTGCCGGACAGGTGCACTGGTGCAAAAAACAGGTAGCGTCCCATCAAATTATTTCGGTCTTACAAGGGCTCTTGAGCCTTCATCCCCAGCGAGACTTGGTGATTCTGGCCAGTTCTAAGCGCATCCATCGGACTCAAGCTATTCAAAGCTTTGTGCGCGGTCAGAAGCAGGTTCGCCTCATCCTGCTGTAACTTGACCCCATATCGACTCCTTAGAAAATTTTCCACACCCGAGACATCTCGGATGTAGAGACCCTGTAGTCTATCTGCTTGGAATCTCAGCCAGTTTCGGATCTAGGTTTTCTCTAGGTCACATTTAGGGCTTGCGTCATTGTCAGGGCTAACGTATTGATTGAACTGATACAGCCAACTAGATCCCGTGAGCTCTACATGGCCCTCAAGCGCAAAGGTGAAACCATAAGCTTCTATCTTCCCGGACACTACTTGGTGAAGCTAGAAGCCCGCGCCGCCACGATGAACAGTGACAGTAAAGACCTCTGCGCCAAACAGCTCACCATTGCTGGACTCGAAGATGCCCCCATGCGGGAGCTGTACTGCCAGCTAGGTGAACTGGAGCGTAAGCTCGATAGGCTGCTTCATCAGCTGCCCCAGGGCGCTGCACAGATGCGAGCAGCGCTGGCTAAAGCTGTGTTCTTTATTCTCTACGAAGCTGCTGAGATTACAGAAGCTGATGCTGCCAGCATCGCCAACCACATCGCTCCTCACAGTATTCGGTTGCCCGATGACCACGACTTGGGACCGGCATGTTGAGCATCAAGCGGGCTAAAGATGAGACTTACTTCAGCGATGCCAAAAAGCATGACTACTACGCGGCGGGGGAAACGCTGCCGGGGCAGTGGTTTGGGCAGGGAGCTCAGCGGCTAGGACTGGGGGGAGAGATTGACTCACAGCACTTCAGGCATCTTTTCTACGGCTTTAGTCCTTTCGATGGTGACAAGAAGCTGGTGCAGAATACCGGGCGGTGGCAGCGAGTTGTGCAGCGTCAAGGACAGACTGTGACAGAAGAAAGACGCCATGCCTGGGATCTGACCTTTTCTGCGCCCAAGTCGGTAAGCTTGCTCTGGGCACTCTCTCCTCCAGGGGTTCAAGCTATTATGCTGCAGTGTCATACGGAGGCCATCCATCAGGTGCTGAGCTGGGCAGAAGCTGAGTTTGGCCGGCTGCGCCAGGGACGAAACGGCAGCCAGGTAGAAGTCGCTGGCTGGAGCATCGCTCTGTTTCAGCACACCACCAGCCGCGAACTTGATCCGCAGCTCCACACTCACTGCTGCTTGATGGCAGTCGGTGTCACCCCAGCGGGCAAGACCGGTCAAATTGAAAGCTATGCTCTCTACCGGCACAAGCGTCTGCTGGGAACCGCCTACCGGGCAGCACTGGCAAGACAGCTAGAGCAGCACCTGGACCTGGCTGTTCGACCGCACGCAGCAGGCCATGTCAAGAGTTTTGAACTGGAGGGCGTGCCCCAGAGCATCATTGACCACTTCTCTAAACGCGCCCAGCAGGTGAGAGCAGCCCTCCAGAGCCAAGGATATGAGGGTTCCCATCCCAAAGTGGCAGAACAGCTGACGCTCATTACCCGCAGGGCTAAGACCCAGACAATTGAGGGGGAAGCCCCATTTAGCCGCTGGCAGCAAGCAGCTTCAAACTTAGGCTTTTCGCCTCAAGCCGCCAGCCAAGTTGTCGGCTCTGTCTGCCATTTGCAGCAGGATCTAAAGAACATACAAACCGCAACTTTACAGCAGGCCATCGCTCAGCTAACCCAGCACCACAGCCATTTCTCGCGCTATGACCTGCTGCGAGCGGCGGTAGAAGGGGCTCAGCTGCAGGGCATGGGCTTTCAGGGCGCTCTTGCGGCTGTTCAAGCTTGGCTAGCAGATGCGCCCCAGTGGCATCAGCGGCCAGAACAAGTGGTGCAGCTAGGAGAACACAGGGGAGAGAGGCAATATTCTACCCAGGCAATGGTGCAGCTGGAGCAGGCGCTGCTCACTCAGGTCAAACACCTTGCAGCTCAGCCAACACTGCCGGTGCCTGCCGCTGAGATCAGAGCCGCCATCTCGGCGCGAGATCCCAGCCGGCCTCTGCGACCAGACCAGCAGCAAGCGCTCTGGCAGCTGATCGCTACTCCGGGCAGAATCAAAGTCCTCACGGGTGTGCCCGGTGCTGGCAAAACTGAAGTGCTGGGCGTTGCTCATCAGGTCTGGCGTCAAGCAGGCTACCGGGTGGTGGGACTTAACTTCCAAGGCAGAACCGCAGCAGACTTAGAGCACAAGACGGGTATCCCCAGCGACACTATCCACAAAACCCTGAGCGAAATCGAGAAGGGCAAGTTCAGCGTGGACACAGATCTAG
Organism: Leptolyngbya sp. SIO4C5; assembly: GCA_010671965.1. Taxonomy (GTDB): domain Bacteria; phylum Cyanobacteriota; class Cyanobacteriia; order Phormidesmidales; family Phormidesmidaceae; genus Sphaerothrix; species Sphaerothrix gracilis. The sequence goes on along the minus strand of JAAHIC010000245.1, from coordinate 3,467 downwards.
CCGCCGTGGTTCGTGCGGGTCGGGCCACAGCCAAGCAGCAAAAATTCTATCAGTACCAGCTAGAGCGACGGCGCTGTCAGATTGACCAGCGTACGGTCGTCATTCTCGATGAAGGCAGCATGGTGGATACGCGCTTGCTTAAGCGTATTGCAGATGTAGTGGAGGCAGCCGGTGCCCAGTGGATTGTTGCAGGTGATGCCAATCAGCTACCAGCTATTGGCCCAGGTGGTGGCTTGGCAGCGATAGCAGAGCTTGCCCCTTGCTCAGTACTGACTGAGCCCGTTAGACAGCAGCTCCTCTGGCAGCGAGAGCAAACCAAGCACCTAGCAGCGGGAGAGGTAGAAACCGCTATCCGGACCTATCACCGGCAGGGACGGCTGCAGGTTTTAGCAAAACCAGATTCAACCCGTGCGGCCCTAATCTCGGACTGGCAGCAGGAAGGGATTCATAATCCTAAAGACTACGTGATTTTAGCCATGACCAACGCGGAGGTTGCGGCCTGCAACCAGGCAGCCCAAGGCGCTCGCCTGATCGCTGAAGCCATTGGCGGCCAGCCGATTCGAGTTAATGGGTCTAGTTTCTACGTAGGAGATCGCATCCTGTTTCGCCGAGCAAACCCGGAAGCTACGGTTCCCTTTCGTCGCTATGGAGTCAGAAATGGTCAGTTTGCCACAGTCGAGCAGATTAGCGCCTTTGCCGCTGAGATCAGTGTGCGCCTAGATAGTGGTGCCAGGCTAACGCTACCAGTTAATGAGTTTCCTCACTTTCGCCTGGGCTATGCCGGCACCACCTACTTCTTCCAGGGAGAAAGCGTCGTTCAAACCTTTGTCCAGGTAGGAGGGGCGCTGCAGGATTTAGAGCAGACCCTGGTGCAGCTCACCCGCCACCGGCAGGACGTGCGGCTCTACACCGACTATCAGAGCGCTGGCGCTGAGCTCAAAACGCTGCTCCAGCAGATGCAGCGCTCTCGCCAGAAGCAGTTAGCCATTCAGATACAGCAACCTGTCTACTGCCACTCGTCTCAACCGGTGACCTATGGACTGGTTCAGTAGCTCAGCTCAGCTTGACCGCCGGCAACAGCTCGGTGTCATTGTCATCGGTGTTCTGTTTCTGATCCTGGCCTTTGCGACAACTCACTATCTCATAGCAGTCTTAGATTTACATCAGTGGCAGTTTGTCATTCGCTTGCTGCCCCTGATCTTATCGGCTGGTTTTGTTCAGGTCGTGATCAGTTTGCTGGCGCACCTCAAGGCTGATACCAGACTCAGAGGCAGTGCCTTTCGGCTCTATCTGCGCCATCGCCTGCGACGGCTGGTAATGCTAGCGACCGTTCCGGTGCTGACTGGAGGGGTTGTCTATGGTCTGGGTTTAGTGATCTTTCAGCCACCACAGGTAGCAAGTATTGCGGCTGGCACCAGCACGGTGCTAGCTTTTTTGCTGGTAAACCAGGCGTTTCCAGTCCCCGATGTCAGCGGCGAGCGCGAGATTGTTCAAGGCGCAAGGCTGCTTTCCTATAAAGCTGCCAGTCGAAAGGCCCAGAGACTCACCCAGAAAGAGCCCCTGCCTTTTGCCTGGGGTGGTCTCACGCTACCGGCTGAGGCGGCCACTACCCACGGCCTGGTGTGGGGCGCACCCGGAACTGGCAAAACCCTGCTGCTGTACCGGGCGGTTATTTATGACAACAAGAATCAGATGCTGCCCTACCTGCGTGCGATGGGGATTCAGTGTCCCATTACGCTGTGTAATCCCTTTGATAGGCGCTCTGTCAAACCCAATCTGGCCCAGGAGGTGTTAGATGAGGCGATGGCGCTGACGCTGGCCCAGTCATTGGTGCCGATGGATGCCAATCTGCATCAGCCCTACTTTGCCAGAACTGCTCAGATTGTTCTCTCCGGGCTGATTCAAGCGCTGATGGCACTCTATCCCGGCACCTGGACGCTGCGGCATCTGCTGCTGGTGGCTGAAAGCGCTGAGCGTATTCGCACGGCGCTAGAGCGTGTTCCTTCGACCCGGCGATATGTGGAGCAACATGCCCAGCCCGGCAGGGCAGAAGATACGCTGCAAAGCGTGATCTCAGAGCTGGGCGGCAAATTGGAGGTCTATCGGCCTCTGGCAGCGGCATGGGAGCAAACGCCGGATGAGCGCACTCTCAGTCTAAGAGCATGGGTGCAGCATCAAGAATCGATTCTGCTGTTGGGCTATGACCAAGACCGTAGTGCGGCAGCAGCAGCAGCCAATCGAATCATGCTGAATTTGCTGACCCAGTTCATTTTGGGACTAGCGCCTAATCAGCGCAGACAGGAGACACAGCAGCGCCGCTTTTTCATTCTGCTCGATGAGTTTGAGACCCTTGAGCGAGTTGAGCGCATAGGCAAGCTGTTGGCAGAGGGCCGAGATAGAGGCGTTTGTGGCATTCTCGGACTTCATGCCTGGAGTGAGATCAAGCAGCACTATGGCGCAGATGGGGCCAATTCAATCATTGCTCAGATTTCCAACAAGGTATTTCTGCGAGTTGAAGATGATGAGACCGAAGCCAAGGTGCTGAAGTTTTTTGGAGCGCATAAGCGCTATGAGTCTAGCCTGAGTACCCAGCATCTGCCCCATGGAGTTTCGGTAGGATCTGGGGAGGCGGCGAGGGAAGTGCCGCTGCTGACTAGCTCTGAGCTGTGGGATTTGCCGCCGCCGAGCCTAGAAAACGGGATTCAAGGCTTTGCTAGAACCCCCTGGATTGGCCGCTACCGGATGCGGGCACCGTTTGAGATTCCATGCCATGATCCTTATGAAGTAGATTATGACCGCCGCGATCCCGCAGATCTCAGACTAGCGGATCTGACAGTGACCGAGAGGCAGCAGCTTGGCATAAAGCCGGAGGCAGGGAGGCAGCAGCTGCCACAACCAGCGGTGACACTGCCACTGGTTGAATCGCCTCAGCTTTTGGAGCAAGAGCAATCAAGGCCGAGGTCAACCAAGCGGCGAGCGAAGGCAGCGACGCTGGAGATGATTGAGAATGGGGCGAGGACGGTGAAGTGGTGAGGCGTTACCCGACTCGGCTCGGGTAAACTGAGCTTTTCTTTTTGTGGCTTATGCCACTTCTGCCGGGCTCTGCCGCCAATTAGCCATTGCAAGTGACGTGATGCGATTAAACTCCTTTAAGTTAGAGGTAGCGGCAGTTAGGTTGTGGGCTAGGGTAGTTGCTGCAATCAGCACGTCATACGCCCCAATAGCGATTCCTTTTGGACGTCAGTCACTTCGCACCTGGCCTGCAATGTGACCTTCTTTTTCACCACATGGAAGGCAGGTGATGGAAGCAGCTAACAGCTCTCGAATGACCGTCCCAATCTCAGGGCCATTTCATTCTCACAGAAGCTTTCATATGATAAGGTTTCAGGCTGTACCGAGTCTCTGGGAACATGATGAGTCTGCCTGTCCAACTTGCAACGGAACGCCTCGAGATCTTAGAGGTCTTT
>JAAHIC010000244.1 GCA_010671965.1 Leptolyngbya sp. SIO4C5 | reverse complement strand
TCCAACCCGAGGCGATTGACTAACTGGTTGAGCTGCATCAGCCTCAGCTCAAGCTGTGAAAGCGCTTACAATGTTTTTAGATAATGGTAGCGCTGCAGTTCTAGGTTGCGCTCACGACTGCCTAAAAGTTTAGGTCTTTAGGCAAATTTGTTCTCAGCTACTGCTTCAAGCCAGCTACTGCTTCTTTATGTCTAGTTCTTCTGCCTCATCCCCTCAGGCTGCTGCCTCGACCCGTCGCCCCGAAATTGTCAGTCTGCCTGATTGGCTGCGCCGCCCCCTGGGTAAGGCTAGCGATCTCTCGACTGTGCAAAAGATTATCAAGCAGCGGCAGATTCATACGATTTGCGAAGAGGGCCGCTGCCCCAATCGAGGGGAATGCTACGCCAATCACACCGCTACGTTTTTGCTAATGGGGCCGACCTGTACCCGCGCCTGCGGCTTTTGTCAGGTTGATAAGGGACATGCTCCCATGCCGCTTGACCCTCAGGAACCTCAGAAGGTAGCCGAATCGGTGCGATTGCTAGGGTTACGCTATGTTGTTCTAACTTCTGTCGCGCGGGATGATTTGGCTGACGGTGGCGCTAGCTGGTTTGTCAAAACGATGCAGGCCATTCGGGCTGAGAATTCTGAGGTTCAGATCGAGGTGCTGACGCCTGATTTCTGGAGCGGTTCAGTTGAGCAGCAGCAGCAGCGAATTCAGTGCCTCGTTGCGGCCCAGCCTGCCTGCTTCAATCACAATGTTGAAACAGTGGCGCGGCTGCAGGGACCAGTCCGGCGGGGAGCTAAATATGAGCGATCGCTCGCCGTTCTCAGCCAGGTTAAATCTCTCAACGCCGCAATTCCAACAAAATCGGGGCTGATGCTGGGGCATGGGGAAACAGAAGCCGAAATTGTGCAGACGCTGCAGGACTTGAGGGCAGTTAAGTGCGATCGCCTGACTCTAGGCCAGTACATGCGGCCCTCGCTGGCTCATCTGCCTGTACAAAAATACTGGACACCCGCCGAATTTGAACAGCTAGGCCAGATTGCCAAAGACATGGGCTTTTCTCATGTGCGCTCTGGCCCCCTGGTGCGAAGCTCTTACCACGCTGGCGAGACTGATAGCTAAGCCTAGATACCTGCGGCAGCAAGCTGGCGTCCAAATCTCCTAGCGGATTGGCCTGCCAGAAGTAAAGTGAGCGGCCCCAAAACGAAGTATGTCCCCATAGACCTGTGGGCACAATAAAGCGGGCAATCAGGTTGATGGCAGCGAACTGCGAGCATGACTTTTTGAAGGCTCTGGGTTGGCGTTAGTTCAGATCAACTGCTGTCTGCTTTGTCTTGCTAGGCTATTAGCCGATGGGCTTTGCCGACTTAAAAAGTTTATCTGCTGCAAAAAGTCATCCGCCAATTGGGGGAGAATCTTCTCCATCTGAGGACTAGTTTTTGCCTGCTATACTCCAGATAAATTTTACTTTTTTGTTACAAGAGCAATAGCACTGTTTGCCAACATCTTTGCCTCCTGCCCAATACAGCCATCACCTCAGCTTTCCTAAAGCCTCATGCTATTAGAATCTTCAGCTACGGGTCGGTCAATTCTCTATCCCCTGTTGCAATCTATCCATCAGGCGATTAGCGAGGCTCCGGACTTCGATAGTGTTCTACAGCAAATCCTCCAGCAGGTCTGTTGCTTCAGTGATTGGGAATTCGGGGAGTTTTGGCTACCCGATGAATCTAAAACGGAGCTGAGATATAGCTCTGTCTGGTATGCAGCCGAGCCTGAGATAGCCCAGTTTGGCGAACTGAGTCAGCAGTATAGATTTCCTATGGGTGTAGGGCTGCCGGGACGGGTCTGGCAATCGCAGCAGGCGGAATGGATGCGGGATGTTTCGGCGGTTTCTGAAGAACAGTTTTTAAGGATAGGCCCGGCTTTGGCTGCTGGCTTGAGAACCGGAATTGGTGTACCAATCTTATTCGGGAGCGAACCCTTAGCTGTACTGGTGTTTTTTATGCGAGAGGCTCGTAGAGCTAGTCAGCAGCAGGTACAGCTAGTTTCTGCGATCGCGGCTCAGCTTGGCGCGATTATGCGATTGAAGCAGGTGAAGCTGGCTTTAACCGAAAGTCAGCGTCAGCTCAACCAACTCATCAGCACTTTACCCGGCATTGTTTTTCGGACGACAAACGATCGCGGCTGGAGTATGCAGTATCTCAGTCAGGGCTGCCTGCAGGTTACGGGCTATGACTGCGAAGAACTGGCGGGAGCGACCCAGCAGACCAAATATAACAACATCACCCATCCCGAAGATTTACCGCGAGTTTTGGCCGCGATTCAAACAGCGATCGCTCAGCAACAGCCCTACGAAGTTGAGTATCGTCTCTATACCAAAACGGGTCAGCAAAAATGGGTGTGGGAGAAGGGCACGGCTCTTTTTAGCGAGCAGGGAGACGTGCTGGGGGTTGAAGGATTTATTACAGATATCACCGGGCGTAAGCTGGCAGAGAAGGCGCTGCAGGAACGGGAAAACTTGCTGCAGCTCGTCCTCAACAATATTCCGCATCAGATTTCTTGGAAAGATCAAGACAGTCGCTATTTAGGCTGCAATCAGGCTTTTGCTGAAGCCATGAATCTGACCTCGCCCCAGGCTATCGTCGGACAGGATGACGATGCAATTCCAGTGTATTCCAGCGCTGACGCTGAATTTTCTCGCAATCGCGATCGCCTAGTTTTAGAAGCCTATCAAACAAAACTGCGGACGCTAGAACAGCAGGCTAACTCAGCAGGTCAGCAGCGCTGGGTGGACTGCTGCAAGCTTCCCATCCACGATAGCGACGGCAGCATTATCGGCGTCCTCGGCATTTTTGAAGACGTCACTGAGCAATTCTGCAGCCAGCAAATACTGGCCCGGCGAGAGCAGTACATGGTGGCACTGGTAGAGATGCAGCGCCGCCTGCTGAGCTTGAACGGTCTGCCCAGTGCGGCTGACTATCAGCAACTGCTCAAGCCTTTGGGGGTTGCAGCCGCTGCTAGCCAGGTATGTCTCTATCACCTAGTTTCTCAACCTGAGGGTGAAATGCTGGCCGTACAGCAGGCTGAATGGCTAGCACCTGCAATACTGGCTCAGCAGTCAGAACCAGTGACGGCTGCAAGCGTCTATCCAGTTACCCTCTTTAGCAACTGGCTAGAACGGTTACAAAGTGGCTACGCCATCAATCAAACCTGTGATGATTTCACACCAGCTCAGTATCAGGCGCTCACGGAGTCTGCTAAACAGGTTCAGTCGTTACTGCTGCTACCGCTCATTTTTAAGGGTGAACTATACGGTTTGGTGGGGTTTAGCAACTGCCGTGAAGCTAAGCTTTGGCAGGCTTCTGAGATTGATTTTTTGCGCAGTGCGGCGGCAGCTTTTTCCTTAGCCTACGAGCGCTGGCAGGCCGAAAAAGATCTCAAGCAGGCTGAGGCTAACTATCGCAGCATTTTTGAAAATGCAGTAGAGGGAATTTTTCAAAGCACTCTGCAAGGACAATACCTAACGGTCAATCCCATGCTGGCTAGGCTTTACGGCTATGCCTCTCCCGCAGAACTGGTTACCCAGATTACAGACATTGCCCAGCAAGTGTATGTGAATCCGCAGCGACGCCAGGAATTCTGTCAGCAGGTGCAGCAGCAGGGAGCCGTTGTGGGCTTCGAGTCTCAGGTACGGCGCCGGGATGGCAGCGTAATCTGGGTTTCAGAATCCACTAGGGCTGTTTACAACCAGGCTGGCGAAGTTGTTGGCTACGAAGGAACGGTAGAAGACATTACCCAGCGTAAGCAGAACGAGGCAGAGCTGCATCGCCGCGATCGCCTGCTCCGGGGGGTAGCCGATGCCAGTCTTTGCTTGCTAACTGAGCCTAACTTGTCCCAGGCGATTACGCAGGTACTCTCTGTCTTAGGCCAAGCCACTGAGGCCGATCGGGTCTATCTCTATGAGAATCATCCCCATCCGACCACGGGCGCGATCGCGATGAGTATGCGCTTCGAGTGGACTCGCGTCGGTGTGGATTCTAGTCTAAATCAGCCCCACTGGCACAATCAGCCTTACGAAGCAGCAGGTCTGACGCGCTGGTATCAGGCTTTTAGACAGGGGCAGTCGATTGGGGGACTGGTAGAAACGTTTCCGGTGATAGAGCAGCAGCTTCTGCTCAAAGATCACATTTTATCTATTCTGATGGTGCCTATCTTTGTCAAGGAGGTGCTGTGGGGCTATGTGGGCTTTGATGCCTGTCTGGCACCCCGCTGCTGGACGCACAATGACGAGTCTATTTTGGTGGCGATCGCCGCCAGTCTGGGCGGGGCCATCCAGCGGCAGCAAACTGAAGATAAGATGCGCTATCAGGCTTTTCACGATCCCCTGACTGGCCTGCCTAACCGGATGTTGTTTAACCAGCGCCTAGAGGCTGCCATTGTTGACAGCAGCCCGGTTCAAAGCGTCCTAGCGGTGATGTTTCTCGATTTAGATCGCTTCAAAACCATCAACGATACCCTAGGCCATGCCATCGGCGATCGCCTGCTCAAGGAAGCTACCCAGCGGCTGCTGACAGTTCTGCGGAGCGAAGATGTGATTGCTCGCTGGGGTGGGGATGAATTTACCCTCCTGTTGCCTCGGCTCTCTACGGCGGCGCAGGCGGCCCAGGTAGCTCAGCGACTCTTAGATGTGCTAAAACCGCCCTTTTTCTTAGAAGATCAAGAGCTTTATATCACCAGCAGTATTGGCATTACGCTCTATCCCCACGATGGGGCTGATACCGAAGCACTGATCAAAAACGCCGATGCAGCCATGTACCGAGCTAAAGAGGAGGGCCGCAATCGCTATCAGTTCTATACATCTACTATTCAGATGCAGGCTTCGCGGCGGCTGACCCTGGAAAATAGCTTGCACCATGCCCTAAAGCGCGATGAGTTTCGGCTACACTATCAGCCCCAGGTCAATTTGACGACGGGGAAGCTAGAGCGTCTCGAAGCCTTACTGCGCTGGCAGCATCCCCAGTTGGGCCTGATATCACCCCAGGTTTTTATTCCCATCGCGGAAGAAAACGGCCTGATTGTGCCGATTGGGGAATGGGTCCTGCAAACGGCCTGTCGCCAAACTCGAACTTGGCAGTCTAAGGATTGGCCGACGCTCCAGATTGCGGTCAATCTCTCTCCCTGCCAGCTCAAGCTACCTGCCCTGACGGCCTCAATCAGTCAAATTCTGCAAAGTACGGGATTAGCGCCGACCTCCCTAGAGCTAGAAGTCACTGAAACTGCTGCAATGCAGGATATTAACAGCACTATCAATGCCCTAAATCAGCTACGTCAGCAGGGAATTCGCGTGGTGATGGATGACTTTGGCACGGGCTACTCGTCCCTGAGCTACCTGAAGAAGTTGCCCTTAGACGGCCTAAAAATTGACCAGTCTTTTGTGCAAGAGCTAGCTGACAGTCCTGATGACTTGGCGATGATTGCCGCTATGATTGCCTTAGGACAGGCGCTAAACCTCACAGTCGTGGCTGAGGGCGTCGAAACCCTACAGCAGGTGCAGCAGTTGCGATCGCTTAAATGCCAGGAACTTCAGGGCAACTGGTTTAGCCCGCCCCTGACCACCAACGCCATGACCCAGTTTTTGAGAAACTATGCGCCGCTGCTCCATGAAAATTTTGAAGCTACCGTTTAATCTAGGCCGTCTTGGCAGACTGGCTTGGCTGCAGCTATGCGTCCTGATGCTGACTCTTTTCATCGCGGCACCTGGGCTGGCCGTCGCCGCAGAATTAGCCCCGGCCCAGCTCTTTGAGATTCACTGCGCGGGCTGCCATGCAAACGGGGGGAACATTGTGCGCTGGGGCAAAACCCTGAAGCTGAGGGCACTGCAGCGCAATCAGGTAGACTCAGTTGCAGCGATCGCCAATTTAATTACCAACGGCAAAAACAATATGTCTGCCTTTGGCGATCGCCTCAGCGCGGCTGAAATTGAGGCTTTAGCCGTCTATGTGCGCGAGCAGGCAGAACGCAACTGGCGCTAGATTGCTGCAGTCTATATGACGTGGACTCGCTATGACCAGTCGATGGCTACTTCCAGTAATTGCGATCGGGGCTTTAGGGGCGATCGCTTTTGCGGCGCTAACCTGGCGAGAGCAGCAGCAGGTTTATCACTTAGTATTGGCGACGGGCGGCGAAGGCGGTCAGTATTACGCTTTTGGGCAGGCGTTTGCCCAAATCGTGGCTCAGCATCACCCCGATATTCAAATTGAAGTCCGCTCGACCGAAGGCTCAGCCCAAAACATGGATTGGCTGCAGACCAATCAGGTACAGCTAGCTCTAGTCCAGAACGATACGCCTGCTCTGCCAGCGGCCAAAGGCATAGCCCGCCTGTTTCCAGAGATGTTTCACTTTATTGTGGCTGAGGCGGCCAACATTGACCACATTGCCGATCTGCGGGGAAAGCGCATCGCCCTGATGCCGGAAGGGAGCGGTTCTTATGCGCTGTTTTGGCCGTTAAGTCAGCACTATGGCCTTACCCCCAATGACTTCCAGGCTCAGGCTTATAACCCAGCAGCGGCCCATGCAGCCTTACTACAAGGAGAAGCTGATGCCCTGTTTCGGGTAATCGGCTTGGGCAATGCTTCAGTGGCCGCGCTGCTGCAGAGTGAGCGGGTGCGCTTGCTGCCGATTGATCAGGTAGAAGCGCTACGGCTGTCGCTGCCCTATGTCGAAGCAACCCAAATTCCTAAAGGCAGCTATGACGGGGGCCTCCCCATTCCGGCAACCACGTCCAGGTCGGTTGCCGG
>JAAHIC010000243.1 GCA_010671965.1 Leptolyngbya sp. SIO4C5 | reverse complement strand
CTGCCATCGTCCACGCCAGCAAGATCCTGCCGCTGGCCAAGATCGACGACGACCAGCGACGAATATTTTACTTAGAGACCTGTTTAGCAATCAGTCCTTTCATTACAGCCCCATCGAATACGAGAAGTGCTGTCTTCTCAAATGATTACTGAATGGCAGCGTAAATCTAAATGAGAATTTATGTCAAGTAGTTTGGCGTTGTGTTGAACACTCTGGGCAGAAATTAGCAGTGAGTCTATGGAGAAGCGTCAACTGGGCTACACTGCCATGAGTAGCAAAGCCGCGATCGCGGCGAGTGCGGCACTGAGCGAGAAGGGCACGGCGGCTCCGACCTGGGTGTAGAGCCATCCCGCTATCAGACTGGCGGGCAAGGCAGCCAGCCCCGTAATCAGGTAGAACGTACCCGTTTCGGCCCCTCGCTTTTGAGGATGGACTAGGTCAGCCACAAACGCCTTTTGAATCCCTCGAGTCAGGGTAGAGTACAGGCCATACAGCATAAACAAAGGCCAGATCAGGGCTGCCTCGGACACAATGGCAAAGCCCAAGTAGACCAGGGCAAAGACGAGGTAGCCACTGACTAATAGAGGCCGCCGTCCGACTCGATCTGACAGGTTGCCTACAGCAAAGCCCAAAGACACTTCAACCAGGTTGAACACAGCGTAGAGTAAGAGCACCTGGTTCGCCGCAAAGCCCAAATCTTGGGCGCGCAACAGCAAAAAGGCATCTGACGAGTTACCCAAGCCAAATAGGCCAACCACGAGCAGAAAGCGACGATAGGCGGGCGACAGATCCTGCAGCGCAAACTGGGGCCGCGATCGCTGGCTTTGAGCGGGCGATCGCGGTTCCTTGACCAGAAACAGCAGCACCAGCACCCCGAGACAGGCGGGAATAAAGGCGATCGCAAACACGCCCCGATAGTTTTCTGGAAACTGCCAAAGGAAGCAAAAACCGGCCAGCGGCCCCACAATCTCACCAACTGTCTCTAAGCTATGGTGCAGACCAAACGCCCGTCCCCGGCGATCGGGTCGGCAGTTTTCCGCAATTAGAGCATCTCTAGGAGCAGCCCGTAGTCCTTTCCCTAGCCGATCCACCAGTCGGGCACCCAAGACGTGCCCCCACACCATCGCAACCGCTAGCAATAGCTTTGAAACCGCTCCCAATCCATAGCCGATTCCCGCAAACGGCTTGCGCTGCCCTGCTTGATCCGACAGCCAGCCTGAATACAGCTTCAGAACGCTAGCAGTGCTTTCGGCAATGCCCTCAACCACGCCGACTGTCCAGGCTGGCGCTCCCAGCACTGTGGTTAAAAAAAGCGGCGTGACGGGATACACCATCTTACTGGCGCAATCGCTCAGGAGGCTGACTAAGCCCAACGCTGATACGGTACGGTTGAGACCTGGCATTTTGCTCTCACGCTAGTATCTAGTCTGTCCTAAACTGCTTCGTCTGTTGTTGACAGAGGGCTCGACCTGAGAGCTATCTGTTTGCAATCGTTTGACTTATCGGCAGACACAGCGGCGTCTGCGAGACTGGATCAAGAATGATGCGGCTCTGCAACGCAAACACCTGCTGCACCATCTCCGCCGTCACAACCTCGGCGGGCAGTCCCTGAGCCTTAATCTGTCCGTCTCGCAGCGCAATCAGATGGTGGCTGTAGCGGCAGGCCATGTTTAAGTCGTGCAGCACCATGATGATGGTGCGGCCTGCGGAGCGATTGAGATGGTAGAGCAGATCTAGCACTTCAATCTGATGGGCCAGGTCTAGATAGGTTGTGGGCTCATCGAGCAGCAAAATTTCGGTATCTTGGGCCAGGGTCATGGCGATCCAGGCTCGCTGCCGCTGACCGCCAGAGAGGGTATCGAGGGGACGGTTGGCAAACTCGTGCAGGTGAGTGGTAGCGATTGCTTCTTCTACTTTCAGCTCGTCTTCCTTCGACCACTGCTGGAGCCAGTTTTGGTGCGGATAACGACCCTGGGCTACCAGTTCCCGTACCGTCAATCCTTCTGGGGCAGCAGGGCTTTGAGGCAAAATACCAAGCCGCTTCGCCAATTCTTTCGTCGGCAGGTGGGCGATCGCCTCCCCTTCTAAGTAGACTGTCCCCCCTTTGGGTTTTAGTAGGCGGGCCATACCCCTGAGCAAAGTAGACTTGCCACAGCCATTTGGCCCCACCAGCGTCGTAATCTGACCTTGGGGAATTGCCAAATCTAGCTCCTGAATGATGACTTTGCTGTCATAGGCCAGAGTGAGCCTGCGAGTGGTGAGGGCAATTTGAGTGGCGGTATCAAGCATCATGGTAGGTGAGTGGAAGCGAGTCTGAGAGCAGCACGGGCAGGATGGAATCAGCGAGTGGGGCGAGACACGCTGGTCTTTAACTGTAGTCCCGCAGCATTTTCTTGATCTCTAGGTTGTGCATCTCTTCCTGACCAATTTTGGTACGGACATATTCTTCTAAATAGATGCTGGCATCTTCGACCACACCTAAAAGCTGCTTATACATGCTCAGAGCTTTTTGCTCGTGGTTGAGGCTCTCCTGCAGCAGGTCGGTGACAGCGTGCCGGTTGGTCTCCTCAATTAGAGCAATTCGCTGGCTGGGGTGTCCTTCCAGGCCGGTAATGATTTCTCCGGCTTCCTGAGCATGAAGCAGAGACTCGCTAGCCTGAGCTTTAAAGAAATCAACGATGGGAATGCGGTTAGGGCCAGTCACCATCAAGGAGTAGTGGGTATAGCGCACCACACCCGCTAGCTCAAACTCCATAATCTGATTGAGAAGCTCGATTGTGCTTTGAGTATTGAGATCTTGCATGAACTTGTTCGGTCAACCTGTAGACTTTGCTTTGCCGATGTTGCTGTTGGGAGTCTTTATCAATAGACGCCTGAAATCATCTTAAAAGATAACGGTCAGAACCATGACCGTCTCAGGCAGGGCGCGAATTGCTTGATGGGTTAAACGCTTGGGAAAAACAGGCCAACATTCGCTTGAGTCTCAAATCCTTAGCAGTCACCTGTAGCCAAAGTAACCCACTACAGAGCTTCTGAAACCGCGACAAAACCAAATAGCAGAAACAGCGTGCCGCCAATGCCGGTCAGCCAGCGCTCTGAGAGCCGCCCCGCCATCAGCTTGCCGCACACCACGGCAATCGCGGCACAGATAGCATGGCCCAGAGTCGCCCCCAAGGCAACCCCTACCGGGTGATGAGCCGCGGCTAAGGTGATGGTGGCAAACTGAGTGCGATCGCCCCATTCGGCCACGAAGGTAAGGGTAAAGGCTTTGAGCAAAATGGCTTGGGCCAGTCCAAACCGTTTAGAGATAGGTGCTTGCTGCTGGATGGCCGCACAGGCAGCGGCCTGTTCATCCTCTAAGCCACCAGCCTCCATCACGGCGGCCTCATACAGCAGCTTGACCCCGAAGCTGATAAATAAGACAACGGCGGCCCACTTTACATAGTGAGCGGGAATGAGGGCAACTATCTGGCCCATCAGCACCGACAGCACCGTCATCATAAACAAAGCCGTCGTCACGCCAGCAAAAACCCAGCGGCGAGGATAGCGTATCGCTAATAGCGCTCCAATGAAAAAAGTTTTATCCCCTAGCTCAGATAGGGTAATTAGCAGTAATCCAGCGGTAAATCCAGTTAGTAGGCTCATGCGTTTGCCAAAAGTAAATGGCTAAGTGGGCATGACGAGCCTTTGAGCAGACTTCACCAAGCCCACTCAACTGTGGACTCAGTGAAGGTCTCGCTCACAAACGATTAAGACTTAATGCTTGCTGCCTAAACCAGGTTTATCACCAGTATGTTGATTTAGGCATTGGGATCGATGTCCCGCAGCTACTCCCCTCCAACTCGCTTCAGAATATCACAGTATTTTCGGCAAAACTTGACCAAAATTCGGCCGTTTTCCTAATCTCCATGCGCGAATTGAGAGGCAGAACCCAAATCAACCATAAAGCGATCGCCCTAAGTCAAGAATGTCGTCTTGAGGAATAACGCTCTCGACTCATGATTCGGATTCCTGGCGTTTGAGACTGTTGTAGAGATTAATAGTCATGCTTGGCTGACCAATCGGTTGGGAATTGGGGGGTGTCGGTAAGGGATTCGAGGACGGCCCAAGTCGTGCCAGAAGTTTGGAAGCACAGTTACCCTATTTATTCCGCGCTAGCTGTTGCGATACAGCAGCCAAAGAAAGTACGGTGCGCCAATGATAGCCGTGATCACGCCGCAGGGCAGCTCAATCGGGGCAAACAGCAGGCGACCCACCAAGTCAGCTAGCTCCACAATGCAGGCTCCCGTCAGTGCCGCAACGGGAAGTAATCCGGCATGAGACGGCCCCACTAACTGCCGTGACAAGTGAGGAGCCATCAGGCCGACAAAGCCAACCGTACCGGCGGTGGCAACGGAGGCTCCCGCCAGCGCCACCGTGCAGATCAAGAGCAGGCTGCGAGTCCACTCTACCCGGCTACCCAGTCCCTGAGCCAGATTGTCACCCAGGGTCAGAGTGTCTAGATCTCGCGCCAGTACCAGCGATAAGGGCATAAAAACAACCAGCCAAGGGACTAAAGGCCAGAGGTGTTCCCAACTGCGACCATAGACGCTGCCCGCAAGCCACACCAGCGCCTGACTGACATCGTAGATATTGCCAAACGTAACCATGAGGCTGGTGAACGCCCCAGTGAGGGAAGTCAAGCCCACTCCGACCAAGATGAGACGAACCGGAGAGCTGCCCTGGTTCCAGGCCAGGAGATAAATGGCGATCGCCGCTCCTAGTCCTCCCAAAAAAGCTGCCACAGGCAGCCACGCCACGGGCAAGTTAGGAAACAGAACGATAAAGGCGACCGCCACCAAACTCGCCCCAGAATTGATGCCAATAATTTCTGGAGCCGCCAGCGGATTGCGCGTCAGTCCTTGCAGAATCGTACCGGCGACAGCCAACCCCATGCCTACCAGTAAAGCCACCAGCGATCGCGGCAGCCGCAGCGTGTTCACCACAAAGGCATAGTCAGAATTCGTAGGCAGTCCCAGAATTGTCTTAATCACCTCTAGCGGCGGCACCGGATATTCTCCCTGGCTAACATTGAGCCCGAGAGACAGCAGCGCCACTCCGCTCAGCACGGCCAGAATCAGCGGCACACGGCGATCGACCCGAAACGATAGCGATAGCTTTCGCGGTCGGACAGAGATCCAGGGCTTGGCGGGGAACATGGGCGTGGATAAAAAATTTGGGATTTTGAATTTGGATTCAAAACTGGGAACGCAAAACGATAAAGGCTTTAGCGCTTAATTCGTGATCGGGCCAAATACATAAAAAACGGTGCGCCAATTAACGCCGTCATGATGCCGACCGGCAGTTCCTGGGGGCGAATGATCAGACGGGCTGCCATATCGGCCACAGAAAGCAAAATGCCGCCCGCCAGCATGGAATAGGGCAAAATCCAGCGGTAGTCTACCCCGACGCCAAATCGAACCACATGGGGAATGACCAAACCGACAAAGCCAATCGGCCCGGCCAGCGCCACTGCACTGCCTGCCAGTAAGACCACGACAATCGCGGCGGCTACCTTGATCCAAGCCGTCTGCAATCCCAACCCTTGGGCAACATCTTCGCCCAGTGCCAGCAGCGTCAACTGTCGGCCCAGCGTCAGGGAGCCGACAAGTCCCGCAATGACGTAGGGCAAGACCGGCAGCAAACTGCCTAAGTCCTGCCCGGCCAGAGAACCGGCCAGCCAAAAGCGAATATCCTCTAGCGTGCGCTGACTGAGAATCAAAATGCCAGTGGTGAGGGAGCTGAGGAGATAAGTCAGGGCGGCCCCAGCAATCACTAACTTCAGCGGCGTCAGACCACTACGGCCCATAGAACCGAGCCAGTAGACCCCAATAGCGGTGATGGCGGCTCCGGTAAACGCAAACCAGACGCGGCTGTCGCTGCCGCTGCCTAGAAAGATAGACAACACCATCGCCAGCGCCGCGCCTACGTTAATTCCCAAAATATCGGGAGCCGCTAGGGGATTGCGGGTGAGTCCCTGGGTAATGGCTCCGGCAACCGCCAGCGCTGCTCCGGTGACTACGGCCAAAATCGCTCTGGGCAAGCGCACCGTGCGAATAATGAGCTGCTCGGTCGAGCCATCAAATTGAAAAACGGCCTGCCAGACCGTCTCCGGGGCTATATTTGCCGCTCCCAAAAACAGATTGAGGAGCAGACAGATCAGCAGCAGGCCCAAACCGGCAACCAGGCCCAGCCATAGGCGGGGAGAAGAAATCGGCAGAAGTCTAGAAGCCATGATCTAAATTGCGTCTACAGCCGGTCAAGCGCTTGGGCATTTAGTTAATGCCGCGCATAGGCTGCATTTCCCTGTTTCAGCGCGGCGTGATGCCACTCATAGAGAATTTCCAGCTGACTGCCGTACTCCTGCAGCAGCGCCACCTGCCGCCGATACAGACCGCGAAACAGATTGGCGAACAGCAGCGTGAAGATTGCTACCACCAAGCCTGCGGCCGTAGAGACTAGCGCCTCACTAATCCCGCCGGTCACTAACTCCGCATTCGCCCCGATTTCACCAATTTGAATCGCCGCAAACGAGCGAATTAGACCCAAGATTGTGCCCAGCAGTCCCAGCAGCGGCGATACGGCAATGATGCTCTGAAACACCGTGTTGAAGCGCTTCAGCAGCGGCAGTTCAGCCTGGGTGGCGCTCTCTAGGGCTGAAGCAAAACCTCGACTTGCCCATCGCCCGCATCTTCCTCGAAGCCCTGGAGCTTGAAGGGGCTTCGCCCAATCAGTTTCGCCTCGCCCTAGAGAGCGCCACCCAGGCTGAACT
>JAAHIC010000242.1 GCA_010671965.1 Leptolyngbya sp. SIO4C5 | reverse complement strand
GAAGAAACCTGCTGCTAGAGACGGCGCTGATAGTGCATTCCGGGTAGATGGCTCACTAGTTTGAGGATTTCTAGCTGCGTCAACGCGCTCAAAACTGTCCCTGTGGCCAACCCTGTTTTTTGCACAATTGTGTCTAAGGCCGTGGGTTCAGTCGTAACCTGGGTCATTACCTGGGAGAGGGGAGGGGCTAGTTCAGGCAGCGGCGGCAGCGGTTCAGCCGGGCTGAGCGGCGGCATTTTGCCGAGCTGAGCTAACAGCGTCTCTATCCCTAAAATGGGCTGACCTCCCTGGTTGATCAGCCCCAAACTACCTTGTCCTCGCAGATTGTCCAGTGAACAGGGGAGAACGTAGACATCGCGGCCATACTCATTTGCTAATCGGGCTGTAATCAGTGCCCCAGAGCGCTCTGGCGCTTCCGTGACAATCACAGCCCGGCTCAGGCCAGCAATAATGCGATTGCGGCGAGGAAAATGAACGCGGTTGGGGGCAGTCCCCAAGGGATACTCACTTATCAACAATCCTTCGGCCACAATCTGTTCATAAAGTCGGCGGTTGGCAGCCGGATAAACCTGATCTACCCCCGTGCCCAAAACAGCCACCGTCATGCCTTGCTGCTGTAAACACTGGTGATGAGCCACTGCGTCAATCCCATCCGCCAGCCCCGAAATGATAGGACAGCCCTGCTGTACCAGCGCCTGCGTTAGCTTGCGCGTCCAGCGTTTGCCATAGTCAGAGGGGCTGCGAGTGCCAACGATGCCAATGGGCAGTCCCTGCCATGAGGCGATCGCTGCCTGCAGTTGTCCCCGATAGTACAAAACCGGAGGCGGGTCGGCGATTTCAAAGAGCAGGTTGGGATAGGCGGCATCAGCGGGAGTGATAAATTCCTCACCGCGCTCTAGATGCTGGTTTAGCAGTGACTCAGGTGCTTGCTGTCGCCCTTGACGCAGGGCGGTTCCGAGCTGTCGGCCAATGCCCTCAACCGCCTGTAGTTGCTCAGGCGAGGCCGCCCAAGCTGCTGATAGACTGCCAAAGTGCTCATAAATCCGCTTGAGTATGACAGGCCCAACGCCGCTAATCCTCGCCCAGGCCAGCCAGTATGCCCTCTCTTCTATCACGCCTGCTTCCTTCTTTAGATGCTGGCTTTACTATGCCCAAGCTGGCAGCTCGGTTCGCAGCGCCCAGGCCATGAGCTATTGAGCCCGCTGCTCTAAATATTCAAATACGCTCTTATCGCCGATATCAGGCGGAATTGGCTGCACTGCCTTACGCACCGCAAAGACAAGAAACAAAACGACCCAGGCCGCTAGCAGCCAGCGCTCCCACAGCAGCGGCAGCCAGCCTAGCATATGGCCTAAAAGTAAGCCAGGAACAATTAGCGTCAGCAGCAGGGTTTCTGGTCGCCCAAAGCAAAATGCCTCTTTGAAGAAGATGCCGGTCAGAGCGGCAAAGGTGAAGCCGACGCCCAGCAGGGTAAGGGGCTGCTGATAGAGGGTCAGTAGCAGAGGGCTGGGGTAAGCGATCGCCAAGCCCAGCGAAGCCACTCCTCCAATCAGCCAAAACAGCTTCAGGGTTTGATGCAGCGGCTTCAGGTAAATGTGAATTTTGGTCAGGCTTACTCCTAGCGCCAGCCAGAAGCCGCCGTACAGCAGCGTCAGCACCTGGAGTACCCAAGGCTGGGCTCCTTGCAGCCAGAACAGCGCGCTGCCAGCGGCAAAGCAGAGCGCCGCCAGACCTAAAGCGCCGCGATAAATCACGACTTCTTGCCGATCGGCTGCAGTAATTGAAAAGGGGCCAAACTGTCCCTGATAGACGGGTGATGTGATCTGTTCAGATACCATATGGCTTTCTCTGGGCTGGATCAAGACGGCTATCTCTATGGTAGCGATCGCCCCGCCAATCCCCTAGCCAAAGTTGCGTAAGGCAATGGGTAAATCAAAGGTGAAACAGGTCTGATTCTGACCGCTGCTGGCCTGAATCTCGCCCTGTAGGTGCAGCAGCAGCTTTTGAACCAGGGCCAGTCCTAGCCCAGTGCCTCCCTGCTTCCAGGGATCGGCGCTGGGTACACGGTAAAACTTGTCAAAAATTCGCGGCATCTCCGCCGCCGGAATCTCGATGCCAGTATTGGTGATGCAAAACTGCATCTGATCAGGCTTAGCGCGTTTGACCGCCAGGCAAATGTGGCCACCGGGCGGCGTGTACTTGCAGGCGTTGTTGAGCAGTTCAGCTATCACCCGCTCTAAGCTGGCCTCATCTGAGATTACTTTTTCGAGAGCTGCCGGAATTTGCAGCTCCAGCTGCTGCTGCCGACTCTTGGCCCTAGCCTGAAACCCGCTGACGATGCGAGGCAACCAGCTCTGCAGTTGAATGGGGCGAGGATGAATCGGATGATTGCCAACGTCGAGCCGCTGTAAATCCAGCAGATCATTAATCAGGCTAATCTCACGCTCGCATTCTTCCTGCAGAATCTGATAGTAGCGGGCAATCCGGCCCTGTTCAGTCTTAGACTTTCGCAGTTCGCTGTCGAGGTCGAACTCCTGATTCAGCGTCACCCCTAAAAGCTGCAGCGCTACTCGCATACTGGTAACGGGAGTTCTCAGCTCATGGGAAACCGTACTGAGAAAATCATCTTTGAGGGTATTGAGGCGCTCCAACTCTTCCACTTGGGACTGGGCTGCCTGATAGAGCCGCGCCTGACGAATAGCGATCGCGCACTGGTTAGCCACCTGCTGAACCAGGCGAATATCCACTTCGTTGAAGCCGTAGCTTTTGTCATTAATCAGCCAGAGATCGCCGAGTACGCCCCGATCGTCCAGGATGGGACAGGCAAACATGGCGACTCGCCCTCGCACTGGATTGGGAATAATTGAGCAAAACTGAAAGTACTGACCTTCCAAAAGCTGGTGGTAGACCTCTGGAAATGCCTCCATCTGAGAGACACGTCCCTGCGAGGAAGACAGGGACGTGGTGTACTCGTAGTAGATAGTTGAAGTGCCTTGCTCTAGGTCATACAGGGCCGTGTTGGAGCCTTTGGTGCCCAGTGCCTCAGTCAGTTCCTTGACGGCATTCTGTAAAATTTGTTTTTCATCTAGGCTATCGCGCACTCGATCGGTGATGCGCTTGAGGGTCGCTTCAAAATCCAAGACAGTCTGAAGCTGAGCTGTCCGCTGCTGCACTTCGGTCGCTAAGGTTTGATTGCTTACCTGCAGTTGCTGACGCTCTTGCCAGTGCTGCAGCATACGGCTAATAGCGGCTGATAGCGTATCTAGCGTCAGCAGAAAGTCGGCAGAGTCGGCAGGCTGAGCCGGAAACTGCAGAACAACCACTCCCCAAGGCCGCCGCGCTATCTGCAGCGGCATCACGTAGCTCACCAGGACAGAGGACTGACTGGCCGATGACAGGGCTGATTTTTGATCTAGAACCTGACTCGTCTGCTGCTGCCGGGCGGTTTGGCTAATTTTAGCTAAGCCTAACTCTGTCAGCGATCGCGCCTGTAACGGCGGCAGTTCTGAACGGCTTGCTTCTGCCAGGGCGGGCCGAACCGGATCGTCGGCATAAACTAAAACCCGCTCAGCCTGCAAACTCACCTGCAGCAGCGCTGCTGTATCCTGCCAAAAGTCGGTGAGGCTGTGACTAGCCAGGCATTGCAGCGCGATCGCCCCTACCAGCTTCTCTACGTCAAAGCCAGCGTCGTTAGTTGTCCCTACTGGCTGAGAGGCAACCGTCTCGGCGGAGGAACTATCAGCAACAACGTCGAAAGAGGATGGAGGAATCATAAGCAGCAAAGGAATGCCAACTGGAAAAGACAATGCGGCATACTGACGCTAAGCCTATTGGCCGAGCAGCTTAACAGGTTTGTAAGTTCACTATTCCCGGATCTCCGCAAAAATGACCAGCTTTTGCCGGAAATCATAAAGCTTCTTTATCCCAGGCCCGCAATTGAACGTAAACCAGCAACAGGGCGATCGCCATCAGGACTGTAGCCGCTGCTGCCGCGTAGCCAAAATCAAACTGAGCAAAGGCCTGCTCATAGATGTAGTAGACCAGAATATTGGTCGAGTTTAGCGGTCCGCCGCCGGTAATGACATAGACCTGCTCGAAACTGCGTAAGGTAAAAATGACCGTTGTGACTGCCGCAAAGATTAAAGTAGGGCGCAGCCCCGGCAGGGTGATATGCCAAAATTTTTGCCAGGTTCCGGCTCCATCTAGCTCTGCCGCTTCATAGCGCGTCAGCGGAATCGCCTGCAGTCCAGCCAGAAAAACCACCATATTGAAGCCAATCTGTTTCCAAATGCTGAGCAGGATCAAAACGGGCATGGCCCAAACGGGGCTGCTCAACCAGGGAATCGCGTCAGCCCCCAGGCCAATTAGCAAATTGTTGACCGGGCCATCCGGCTGAAACAGCCAGCGGAATCCCAGGCCCGCGGCCACGAGGGAGGTGATAGAAGGAATAAAGTAGGCCGCTCGCAGTAGCCCCCGTAGGACAGCGACCTGATTGAGCAAAACGGCCAGCCCTAGTGGTAGTACCAGACTGGGCAAAACGGTGGCAATTGTGAAGTAGGCCGTATTGGCCAATACCTGCCAAAAATCTGGATCACTCAGCAGCCGCAAATAGTTCTGGCCGCCCTGCCAGTGCACGCCAGCGCGCGTAAAGCTGCCCGTTGTAAAGCTGAGATAAAACAGATAGACAATCGGCCAAATGACGAAGATTCCCAACAGCACCAGAGCCGGAGCCAGTAACAGCCAGGCAGTTGTGGTTTCATAGCTCAGCCAGCGAGACTTGGAAGTCATATCTCGGTATTCACCCAGCGTCACTCTTCAGCCTATCCCCAAACCCCAACGATGGCGAGTTGGGGCCAGTTTTCCTCTCTGCGGCTGAAAACTGCAAAAACATCGACAAAAAACATTGACGCCAATGCTGTCACCAAGGGCAAAGCCTGGGACAATCAATAAGCTGTGAGCAAGCTTTTGTCATGTCCCCTGACGGCGTCAATATTTCGATTGTTTCACCTTTACCAGAGTGGTTACTGGCGGCTCAGCCTCAACGACTGCGCTTGGGCGTCATGGCTTCTGGTAACGGCAGCAACCTGGAGGCGATCGCTTCTGCGATCGCCAGCGGCCAGCTCAATGCCAAAATTCAGGTGCTGATCTATAACAATCCAGCGGCTAAAGTAGCTCAGCGGGCAGAACGCTGGGGTATTCCGGCGGTGCTGCTCGATCACCGCGCTTTTCCTAGCCGAGAGCTGTTAGATGCCGCCATTATTCAAACCCTGCTGGAGTGCGAGGCCGACTGGGTGATTATGGCAGGCTGGATGCGCCGCGTCACCCAGGTTTTAATTGAGGCTTTTCCGCAGCGAATTTTGAACATTCATCCCAGCTTGCTGCCCAGCTTTCCGGGGATGCGAGCAGTAGAGCAAGCGATCGCCGCCGGCGTCAAAATTTCCGGCTGTACGGTTCACCTGGTTGAACTGGCTGTCGATAGCGGCCCGATTGTGATGCAGGCGGCGGTCCCTGTGTTGCCAGCAGATACGGCGGCGACCCTGCAGGCTCGGATTCAGCAGCAAGAACACCGCATCTATCCCCCGGCGATCGCCCTGGCAGCCCAGCAGCTCTCTGATGGGTCGGAGAACTCATCGCTATTTTGAAGGGAGGTGATGGTTCGATATTTTAGCTATTCGCTATCAAAGCGTCGCATCAGATAGGCTACGCCAAAGTCGCCGTTGGGGTGACTTTCTAGCTTCTCGGCCAAGGCAAATACCTGATGCGCTAAGTCTGGCCCCAATTTTTCGATAGTGGCCTGCCGTTCGCGCTCTGCCTGTTCCAGCTCCCGGATGCGGTTTTGCCACTCGCTGGCAAAAACTAACTCGATCTGAGTGTGCAGTCCGATCTGCTGCAATACCTGCCACTCACCGCGATCGCACCAAATCCCCTTACAGTTGGGACAGCGCTCTACATAGAAAGCCTTGTGTTTCAGATTGACTCGGGCGCGAACTAGGTAGTGGCTACAGTCGGGGCAAAGCGCGGCGCGGTTATCAAGCGCAGCTGGCTCAAAGTCCAGATCCATCATGCTGGGCGCTTTGTCTATTTGTTCTACCGGCGCGGGCTGAGGCTGGGTCGCCTGCCAACGGCTGTAGTCTTCTGGCGCAATCCAGCTGCCTTGACACTCGGGACAACCATAGGCTGCCGGGCCTGCTGATAGATCTCCGACTACCAGCGATACCCCTTTTTGCTTCGGACACTCCACTGAAACTGTCTCCCTTGCCTACCTGCGATCGCAACAGTAGAAAAACTCTACCATTTCATCCGCCTTCGCGAATTGAACGACCGGCTAAAAGCGCCTCACAGAACTGATTTAGACTCATCAGCCGCTGCTGAATCTGCGCCTGTCGCTGCTGCTGCTTCGCCGACTGCCGCGCTGCTTGTAAAAAGCTGATATCTACGGCCAAGAGCCGCATCAGCCGGTTCATTTCAGTCTGGTAAGCCTGCAGCTGGGTTTGCGCCGCTGCCGTGAGATGACGATCTGCAAGCGGTAAAATCTGCTGCTGAAAGTCCTGCTGCAGTCTTAGAAAATGGATCTGCAGGGTTTGGGCATCTGGATTGGGCTGAGTGACCTGAGCGGCGAACTGACGTAGCTCAGAGTGGAAATGAGTCAGAACTTGCTGGGAGGCCGGTGAGAGCATTGACGAATTTAGAACTGCACGACTAATGGCGATATAGCTGTAGCCACTTTTATTAGGACGCTGCCTGCCTAAGAACGTCCTCCATCGCCGTGCGCAAATTGGCTGACAACGCGAACTGCTTGCGAATCCGGCTTTTCAGCCAGGCCCAACACTTTTCAA
>JAAHIC010000241.1 GCA_010671965.1 Leptolyngbya sp. SIO4C5 | reverse complement strand
CGCGCCCCTCCGGCCATCGTGTTCCGGCCTACTACGCCCTGATTATTCGCTCCCTGGTGACTTTGGAAGGCATTGCTATCAACGTTGATCCTGAATTTAAGGTGTTGAGCAAAGCCTATCCCTACATTTCTAAGCGGCTGCTGACCGATCCCGCCCCTGAACTGCGAGCATCTCTCAATGATTTACTCTTTCGTGACGGCAACTTCCGCTGGAATCGGCTAGAAAACCTGCTGCGCAATGCTCGTAACAGTGATGACTATGATCTGAACAAGGCTCTTAATCAAACTCTGGAATTCCTCTTCTCAGAAAGGGGAGAGTTTTTCCGCGATCGCATTGCCGATGAAGTCGTCCACCAGCTTGATCGCCTCGGCCAGGATCTGCTCCACAGCGTCAACTACGCCATCAAGAAAAACTTAGGGATCGCGACGGTTCCCGCGCCCGCTCCGGCCCCCTCCCAGTCGCAGAGCTTTGAGCACATTACCAACATTCTCGGCATCTTACGAGACACGCGCGGATTTGATGCCTCAATCCTGACCTCTGTGCTACCTCAGGTCTTGCTGAAGCCAGAAACCCGCGAAATGGGACAGCGCATTGTAGGCGGTTTAGCTCAGCGAGCTGCAGCTCGCCTAATTCGCGGCGTCCTGCTGACAGAGCCAGAGCCTGTGGCGGAGTCTAACGGCCATCGTCCCCCGCAGCTCTCCTTGCCCCCCGCTCAGACAGAGCGGTAGTCTATTCGGCTTTACCCCAATTAATCTGACTGAAGCCGGAGCTTCAGGGCTTGAATTTCGCTCTGGAGTGCCTGAATCTCATGGCGCTGAGTGACCATTTCTAGTTCTCGCGCCTTGAGTTCTGCAGCCGTTTGTTCTAGCTCTTCGCGATCTAGCTTCAGCTTCTTTTCCAGCTCTTGAATTTCATCTCGGCGGGCCAGCGTTTCCAACGCCCGACGGCTGACCTCTTGGTTTTGTAAGGTCAGGGACTGTCGCCACTGCTCTGCGCGCTCAACTTCCTGGTTGAGCGCATCTGGAGAGAGTCCTTTAGTCAAATACTGGCTAATCATCTCCAGCACCCACTCCGTGGCGTCTCTGACCTCCTCGATCTCTTTATGATCAGCTACCCACGATAGCTTCACAAGAATCAGGGCGCCTTCGTTAAAGGCGATTATCTTATCGGTTTTTAAAGGGCTGGCTGCTGGCATCAGTTCCCAGGTATGTTCTGAAATCTGACGGGCCAGTATCTCCAGTTCAGCCCCCCCGATAAAGGCTTTTTTCAAAACTCTGGCGAGGTGTTGCATGGCGCAGCTAATGCATAGCTATACAGCTAGGGTACACGCTCAGCCTGACTTTCATGCAGTTTGTCTCAAAGGGGGCTTCTCCGCAGAATCACCAATGTGCCAAAAAAATGACAGGCACAGTCATTGGCCTATGGGTTTGGCGATCGCCTTATAAAAAGCTTAAGAACGCTTTGCGTTACTTACTGAGATGACCCAAGTGAACACTCGGTGACGAGTCTCACCATTTCAGGGTGACATACCCGAAAAGCACAATCAGTTGAATAAAGGAATTATGAGTCTTACTTACACAACGACTTATTCCCCTGATACTTCTCTCCCTACGCCTGTTCAGTTGCCTCCTGAGCAGCTTTCCAACCTCGATCTTGTGCTTCGGTGTCAGTGCAGTCGTCGCCCTGATAAGGTCGCCTTTGCAGAGCTGCTAAAGCGCTATCAGTCACATGTAGAGCGACTCCTTTACCATCTCGCCCCCGATTGGTCAGACCGCGCTGACCTGGCCCAAGAAGTTTGGATTCGAGTCTATCGAAATATTCGTCGTCTTAATGAACCTGTCAAGTTCAAAGGCTGGCTGGGTCGCATCACTACCAACCTGTTTTATGACGAGCTGCGTAAGCGTAAGCGCGTCCGCACCATGCTTTCGCTTGACGCCCCCCGCACCCTGGAAGACGGTGAAGTTGATTGGGAACTACCAGCCGACTTACCCAGCCCGGTAGATGACATGCTGAGCCGGGAATTCTACGACCAGCTTAAGCTAGCCATCGCTGAGCTACCTGAAGCCTTCCGCACCACTATTGTGCTGCGAGAAATTCAGGGACTGGCTTACGAAGAGATTGCTGATATCACTGGCGTTTCGCTGGGAACAGTAAAATCTCGGATTGCCCGTGCCCGCCAGCGGCTGCAAGGGGAACTTCAGCCCTATCTGGAGGGTCAGACATTTAAATAACTCATTGAACTGGGTCGGTTAGGTGCAGAAATCTCTATCATCCGAGGGGGTATCTTATCTAGATAATTCCTCTTATGATTACGAATAGACTATCTGAGGAATCTGGCTTATCCAATTCCTCAATATTTTTTTTGCATTGGTTTCTGCATTTTGCTCAGTCTGATATTTTTTCGATATCCGCTCTGAGATGACTTTGAACATCAATCAGCCCGTCTCCATGCAATCTCCTGTGTCTCACCCCCTTTCCTTCGCCCCCAAGCGCCGTCAGGCTTTCGGTGATTTAGACGCTGTTAAACGCGATCGCTTTGAGCTATTGAGTGCCTACCTCGACGGTGAAGTGACGCCGGATGAGCGTCGGCAGATCAATCGCTGGCTGGCAGATGATCCAGGGGCACAGTGCCTCTACAATCGTTTGCTGAAGCTCCGGCAGGGAATTCAAACTTTGCCGGTACCCACTGCCGAAGTCTCTGTCGAGCAAACCCTGTCCTGCGTGCTGCAGCGGGTGGGGCAGCGAATTCGCCTGCTGGCTTTAGCGGGTGCCGGAACCGCAGCCGTTTTGGTGTTAGGCGGTATTTCTGGTGTATTAGAGGGGCGTCCAAGCTTGTTTAAGCTGGCCCAGCTGGTTTCGCCTGCTGCCGAAGACGCCGTACTAGAGGTGGCTTTAGACGAACCCATTATCGAAATTCCCAAGTCGGCAGTAGCGCCCGCCACTTTCTCCGAATAGGGTGGTTGCAGCCATGTTTCATCAGAGATTGGGTGACTTTTTGGATTAAAGTTATCCAATTTTTGCTATGGGGGCGGCTGCGCTCCGACAATCATCGATAATAATAGCTACTGTTGATGCAGGGATGAGCAAGGCATGATGCAGCATTTTCGGGTAGGGTTGCGGCAGCTAGCTAGAGTGGGTCTAGTTGCCTGTCTGGTGGGGTTGACGCTGTGCTTAAGCAGTTTTCCCGCTTGGGCTCAAGACAATATGGTGGACTATACCCTCACCGATCTGAGTTATCGAGATTTTTCTAGCAAAAATTTGGAAGGGACTTCTTTCGCGGGGGCAGAAGTACGCCGGGCTGACTTTAAAGGGGCCAATCTAAAGGGCACAATCTTGACTAAAGCCTCTTTTCTAGAAACTGACCTCAGTGGGGCCAACCTGTCTGGAGCTTTTGCCGATCGCGTTGTGTTTGACGGTGCCAACTTCACTAACGCTCTCTTCACCGACGCGATCGCCACTAGCAGCACCTTCACTGACGCTGTGATTCAGGGGGCTGACTTTTCTAACACTATTCTGGATCGCTACCAGATTGCTCAAATGTGTGACTATGCTGACGGCATCAATTCGGTGACAGGGATTGCCACCCGTGATAGCTTAGGTTGCCGCTAGATTTCCCCAATATGCACAACTCCGTGTGGCGACAGATTACATTTGATAGCTTTGCCCTGCACCAATGGCGCGAAGTCAGCTATCTCCATCGCCTGCTCAATCCGTTTCGGCAGTGGCGACAGGCTAGCTGGCTCCTGCAGCGGGCAGATGAAATTGGTTTGGTGCTAGCGGCTCTGATTTTTGCCTTAGCGCCTTATGTCTCTACAACTCTGATTGGGGTACTTTTAATCGCCTGCGCTAGCTTTTGGCTGCTGCTGACAATCTCGGATGAGGCGGGTAAAGGGCTGACCCCCGTTCATCTAGCAGTCATTCTGTATTGGGGCGTGATGGTGCTGGCGACGGCTCTCTCCCCGGTCAAGGTGGCAGCAATCAAAGGACTGATCAAGCTCAGCTTGAATCTGCTGCTGTTTTTGCTGATGGCGCGGACGGTGCGGCGACCCCGGTTGCGAACCGGGCTGATTACCGTTTATTTGCTCTCCGCGCTGATCGTTTCGGTCTATGGGCTTAGACAGTGGTTTTTTGGCGCAGAAGCACTGGCGACCTGGGTTGATCCCACTTCGTCACTGGCGGGTACCACCCGCGTCTATAGCTATTTGGGCAATCCCAATTTGCTGGCAGCTTACTTGATTCCGGCGGTGATGCTAAGCGCGGCGGCGGTATTTGCTTGGCCGCGCTGGGTGCCCAAGCTGCTGGCAGGCGTCATGGTGGGGGTCAACACGGTCTGCCTGATGCTGACGTTTAGCCGGGGCGGCTGGATTGGCTTTGTGGCGGCAGGCTTTGTCTTGTTGGTGCTGTTTGTCTACTGGTGGAGCATAGGATTTAATTCGTTTTGGCGGCGCTGGGCTTTACCCGCTTTTATTGGGGGGGCGGCTGCCTTTGTCGTTGTCGCGGTGCTGGCGCTGGAGCCGCTGCGATCGCGCGTGGCCAGCATCTTTGTCGGTCGTCAAGACAGCAGCAATAACTTCCGCCTCAATGTCTGGGCGGCGGTAATTGACATGATCCGCGATCGCCCCATTCTGGGGATTGGTCCCGGCAACGACGCTTTCAACCAGGTTTATCCTCTCTATCAGCGGCCTCGTTACACGGCATTAAGCGCCTATTCTGTATTTCTAGAAACTGCTGTAGAGGCCGGACTGATTGGCTTCTGCGCTTTCCTGTGGCTGCTGGTGGTCGCTGTGACTCAGGGACTGATGCAGCTGCGCAGGCTACGGCAGGTCGCCGACGTTCAGGGCTACTGGCTGATGGCGGCGATCGCTGCGCAGACAGGACTTTTGACCCACGGCCTCGTAGATACGGTTTGGTATCGACCGCAGGTTAGCACGCTCTGGTGGCTGATGATGGCTATTGTAGCTAGCTACTATGTCGCCGGTTCCCCTAAAGCCTGGAAGCTAAAAGCTGAGTGACCCTATTTGGGCCGCGATCGCCAACCGCGTTTGCCCAGCCAAAGCAGCAAACTAACGCCAGAAATGATTCCTAGCCAGCGGAAGCTGCTGGCTACAGTGGCAACTGGCAAATGCATGGCTAAATAGCGCTGATCGGCAGCCAGATACGCTTCTGTCATGCGGGCAATATCAGCAGCTTCAACAGCTGCGATCGCCTCAGGATAATCTGGAATAGAACTGCTCTTTGATGTGGGATTAACCCAGTTAGCTAGCCAGGCAGCGCGTCTAAAGTTGTCTTCGAGTCTGAGAGCTAATTTTCCCTGGAGGGCGGCTTTAGCATCGTCCAGTCGGAGATCGTCTAGATTGCCAGCTTGGAGCTGATCGAGCTGACGATGAATAATGTCTGCAATCTTGGGCCAGTGACGGCGTTGCGATCGCGCCTCGATAGAAAAATAGCCCGTATCTATGAAAGGAAAATTATAAACTTGAACGCTGTAGATCAGTCCGTGCCTTGAGCGAATCTCTTCCATCAAAATCTGACGCAGCAGCTCGCTGAGGACTTCAAAGCTCCAGTAATCCTCATGTTGATATCCCACCGTGGGGGCAACGACTCGCAGCTTGACCTGATTGGTAATTTCTGGCCCTCGAACCACAATGCGGCGATCGCTGTCTGTCACTGGAAAGGTAGGCGCTTCGAGCAGTTTTGGGGTTGCATCTGCCTGCCAGTGGGAAAAATGCCGCTGCACTTGGGCAATAATCTGCTCTGATTCAACGTTGCCAACGGCAATCAAAGTGACATTACTAGGGATATAGTGAGCTTGGTGATAGTCAACCAGCTGTGCCCGGTCAATGGCATCTAGGGACTGATCCTCTCCAATAATCTGTAAGTTCAGAGAGGAGTCTGGGAACAGGGTTCTCCGAATATGCCAGCTTAGGTCATAGCCTAGCCCTAGATGATTTAGCTGATTCACAAGCCAGCCATAGCGCCCCCACTTCTCCTGAAAGATAACGGCTCGCTCGCGGTCAATTTTGTCTTCAGGGAAGGTGGGATGAGTCAAAATTTGCCCTAGCCACTCCAAAGCAATGCCGAGATCCTGAGCGGCCAAATGCGCGTAGTAGACAGTTTGCTCATAGCTAGTCCAGGCGTTCCACTGTCCCCCCCGGCGCGTAATCATGCGCTTGATGGCTTGCTCTGACAAATCTTCCGTTCCCGTAAACACCATGTGTTCTACGAAATGGGAAATACCGTTATTTTCTGCAGACTCATATCGAGAGCCCACATTAACAACGGCTAGAACGGCTACGGATTGGCTGCCAGGGCGCGGTTCATGCCAAATTTCTAAACCATTGTTAAGGCGATATCGGTCTACCCCAGAGCTTTCTTTGTCTGCGATATTGGCGACTTCAGCGACAGAAGGCATGGCGATTAGAAAGGATGTGAGCGGCACAAAAATGGACACTGGTAGGCGAAATCCCAACGATGAGTCCTCCAAGCTAGGTGTTAAATCCTTATGATGACTATAGTTCTGGCGATCGCGCTCTGCCTTTCATTTTTTCTTAGACTTGATGCTGCCCCCTGAAATCAAAAATCTGACTGAGCCGACATCCGTTGCCCTAGCCCAGCGGATGCAAACGGCTGAGATTGAGACGCCCTTGGCCCAACAACCAATCCCTACTGCCTATGCCTGTCAGGGAACCGGGGAACCGCCAATTTTACTGCTGTCTGGATTTGACAGTTCGCTGCTGGAGTTTCGGCGGTTGCTGCCGCTGCTGGCAAGGGAGCATCAGATCTGGGCCATAGATATGCTGGGCTTTGGTTTTAGCGATCGCACCCTCAGTCCTACCA
>JAAHIC010000240.1 GCA_010671965.1 Leptolyngbya sp. SIO4C5 | reverse complement strand
ATGCCAAAGCCAAACGTAATCAGCGCTAAACATGTCCGGATCCAGGCCATCAGCGTGCGTTCTGCGGCTGCCCGATTGCGGGCCTTAGCCAACTCGTTGTTTAAGTTGTGACGCGAAGGCTGACCATATTTGGGGGGAAGCTGGGGCGATTTGCGTCTCATGACTCCTCCGGCAGCAACTCAGAAATACTCAGGCTGAAAAGCGGGCAGTTCAATCTGATTGGCAATGGGCACCAGTTGTTCAGGCCGCTCAATCAAAAAATCTGGACGCTTGGCTAAGAGCGCCTGATAGGAATTGAATCCCCAGGTAACCGCGATCGCCGCAATGCCCACCGCATGAGCCGCCTCCACATCGCGTGTTTCATCGCCAATATACAGCGTGCTGGCCGGATAGAGATCATATCGACGCATCAGCCGTTGCAAAACTCGCTGTTTGCCAAACAGGCGGGTGCCGGTATGGACAAAGCTAAATAGGGAGTCAATTTCGCGGTGCTGCAAAAAGCGACTGACATTGCCAGTTGTGTTCGAGGTCAAAATGCCGAGCTGATGTTTGGCGGCTAGCTGATGCAGCACTGGCAGCATACCGGGAATTAGATCAATAGACTCCATTTCACGGCTAAGTTCGCGGCTGAGCCGCCGGACAATGAAGGGAAGCTGCCAGGGAGACACCGCCACCTTCTGCATGATCTGCTGAATCGTCAAATCTTGCAGCATCGCTAGCTGCTCCGGCGTTGTGGGACGATAGCCATAGCGGGGAGCCAGTCGATTAGTAATCTGGAAAACCGTGTCCAAGGTATCGGCGATTGTGCCGTCAAAGTCAAAAATTAAAGTGCTCACGCAGTAGAAAGATGGCTATTTAACACCTTAGTTGAGGTTAACCCAAACTTTAAGTCGTCTCCGCTAAAACCCAGCAGAGAGATACGCCGCCATGAAGCTAGACTGCGGGTGCTACATCTTTACAAAGCAGGCGATGAGATTGAGCTAGCCAGTGTGGGCTAGCGCGGGGCGATCGCTGACTTGTATGAAGCCGTAGAGTTTGGGCAGAGGGCATAATCGCCCTCACCTATAATTGACGGCAATTAAATAAGTTGAGGCAACCTAGATGGAGCTACTGGTAGGGCTTCTGAGCGCCGCGATCGCTGCAACCGTTTCCGTCCTTATTGCACTTATTTCCTTTGTGGCTAACCGAAACGCCTTGAAGTCTGAGCGCGATCGCTTTGAGCGAGAGCTAGAGCGCAACATGACCACCAAGCTGTATAGCGCTCGTTTGGAAGTCTATCCTGAAGCGATCGCTATCACTGACGGACTGCGCAAGTCCCGAATCGCGGCTCAGGCAGACCCCCAGCGCCCAGAATACTTCAATGATTTATTGCTGAAGCTTGACCAGTGGCACAGCACCAAAGCTTTCTTACTTTTATCTCGAAATGCCGTGCAGACGCTTTATCGCTTGCGGCGAGTTTTGAGAGAAAAGCCCGCTAAAGACGGCAAATATGCCAAAGAACAAATAGATCGAATTTGGCAGGCTAAAGGCGCTTTTCGCAGCGCTTTGCGAGCCGACATCCAGCTTTTATATCGAGAAGAAGCTGATATTTTGCAAGATGATTGAATTAGAAAAGCCCGAACCTGAACGTTCGGGCTAAAGCTATTTAGCTAGTATGTGCCTCGTTAGAAATAACTAGGCATTGACTTCGCCAATATTGACTTTGACAATCTTGTTTCTTTCTTCTTCGGCCTTGGGCAGCGTTAGATGCAAAATACCATCCTTGTAGTCAGCTTTGGCTGCGGTATTTTGGATTCGCGTCGGCAGCGAGATAGAGCGCTGAAACTTGCCGTAGCGAAACTCGGTGCGCATAGAACCGTTAGACTCAAACTTCTCTTCAGACTTGCGCTCACCGCTGACAGAAACCGTATCTGCCGTCACTTCGACATTGAGATCTTTAGCATCAATACCGGGAATCTCTAGTTTCAGATGAACGGCCTCCTCTGTTTCGCTCAGCTCAGCCGCCGGAATATTAGCAAACCCGCTAAAATCATCCAAAGAAGCAGGGGCTAAAGCGTCTTCAAACATCCGATTCATTCGACGCTGCAGCGTGTCAATTTCGCGCCAAGGATCGAGTCGAACAATAGACATAAACTTTCCTCCCTCAAAACAGTTTTTGATAGGTTTTTAATGGTTGGAATGACTTTGCTTTGTTTGTCATCCTTACGTTTTTTATTGTAAGAACTTTGTTCGTTTGCTAATTTCGGTTTTAGCTACCTGTTGAATTGGGTTTTACCGTACCTTGAGCCTGCAGCCCCACTGGCGAAAATTCGCTTTCTGATAATTCAATCGCCGCAAAACACAGCGGTTTTAGCCCCATTTCTACGCATCCTCCGCTCTCTGGCACTAAAATAGGAACCCGATAACCTGAACGCGATCGCATGTTAGACATTTCCCAGCAGCTCACCCGCGAACTCTCCCTGCAGCCGTTTCAGGTCGAAGCAGCGCTTTCCCTGTTTGCAGAGGGGGCTACGGTGCCCTTCATCGCCCGCTACCGCAAAGAGCGCACCGGCAACCTAGACGAGACTCAGCTACGGGAACTGAGCGATCGCTTCGCTTACCTAAAAGATTTGGGCGATCGCCAGCAGGTGATTCTCAAAGCCATTGACGAGCAGGGCAAACTCACCCCGGAACTCAAGCGACAGATTGAAGCCTGCACTCAAAAGACAGAGCTAGAAGATCTCTATCTGCCCTACCGCCCCAAACGCCGCACCCGCGCCACCGCCGCCCGCGAGAAAGGCTTGGAACCGCTGGCAGACTGGCTGCGGCAGCTCAATCAAAGCGGGGAAAAGGTCAAAGAGCTGACCGCCGAAGCTGCTAAATACGTGAACCCTGAACGGGAAGTGGAAACGGCAGAAGCAGCCCTGCAGGGGGCCGCCGATATTCTGGCTGAGGAAGTTGCCGAGCGGGCCGAGCTGCGGGCCGAAGTGCGCACCTTTTTGCTCAAGACGGGAGCATTAGAGTCCACGATCAAATCGGACTATCCTGAGGGCACCACCAAGTATGAGATGTACCGCCGCTACCAGATTCCGCTGAAGAACGCGGCTCCTCACAATATCTTGGCGCTGCTGCGGGGTCAGAAAGAAGGCATCTTAAAACTGGAGCTAACCTTTGAGCCGGAAAAAATCTTGGCGCAGCTAGAGGCGCAGGTGATTCAGACGCGATCGCCCGTTGTTCGCCCGTTTTACCGGGCAGTGGTGGAAGATGCCTTTCGGCGACTGATGCAGCCTTCCCTCACCAACGAGGTGATTGCGGAGAAAAAAGCC
Organism: Leptolyngbya sp. SIO4C5; assembly: GCA_010671965.1. Lineage (GTDB taxonomy): Bacteria > Cyanobacteriota > Cyanobacteriia > Phormidesmidales > Phormidesmidaceae > Sphaerothrix > Sphaerothrix gracilis. The sequence goes on along the minus strand of JAAHIC010000240.1, from coordinate 3,534 downwards.
TGGGCCGATGAGCAGTCGATCGAAACCTTTGAAGCCAATTTAAGAAATCTGCTACTGGCGGCTCCGGCGGGGATGAAGCCTACTCTGGGCATTGATCCGGGCTTTCGTACCGGGTGCAAGGTGGCAGCCGTGGACGCTACGGGCAAGTTTTTGGAATATCAGGCCATCTTTCCGCATCAGTCCGAAGGGCGGCGCACCGAGGCGGCAGAGACTCTCAAGCGCCTCATCGCTCAGCATAAAATTGAGCTGATCGCCATTGGCAACGGCACCGCTGGCCGAGAGACCGATGGTTTTGTGGCAGAGGTGCTGAAGCAGGTGCCAAAGCCGCCGATCAAGGTGCTGGTGAATGAGTCCGGGGCGTCAATCTATTCTGCGAGCGACGTGGCGATCGCGGAATTTCCTGACCTCGACATCACCGTGCGGGGCGCTATCAGCATTGCCCGCCGCCTGCAAGATCCGCTGGCAGAGTTGGTGAAAATTGACCCCAAATCCATCGGCGTCGGCCAGTATCAGCACGACGTTGATCAAAAGCGGCTGCGCAAACAGCTGGACGAAACGGTGGAAAGCTGCGTTAACTACGTGGGCGTGGACTTGAACAATGCCTCTAAAGAGCTGCTGACCTACGTGTCCGGCATTAGCGGCGCGGTGGCAAACAACATCGTGGCCTATCGCAATCAGAACGGCGCGTTTGGAAACCGCAAACAGCTCCTCAAGGTAAGCAAGCTTGGCCCCAAAGCCTTTGAGCAGGCGGCAGGCTTTTTGCGCATCCGCAATGGCGACAACCCGCTGGACAATACCGCTGTTCACCCAGAAAGCTATGACGTTGTGGAGGCGATCGCCGCTGACCTCGACCTATCCCTGACTCAAATCCCTCAGGCCCAAGACCGCCTGCATCGTCTCAACCTGCAGCGCTACGTCACCGAAACCACTGGAGAACTCACCCTCAAGGACATTCTGCAAGAGCTAGAAAAACCCGGACGCGACCCCCGCGATCAGTTCGCCTATGCCCAGTTCCGGGAAGACATTAGCGAGATCAGCGACCTGACGCCCGGTCTGGAGCTAGAAGGAGTGGTGACAAACGTTGCTAACTTCGGTGCCTTTGTAGATGTCGGCGTGCATCAGGACGGACTGGTGCATATTTCCCAGCTTGCCGATCGCTTTGTCAAAGACCCCAAAGAGATTGTGCAAGTGGGTCAGATCGTCAAAGTGCGGGTGCTAGAAGTGGATGAGCGGCTGAAGCGGATTAGCCTGTCGATGCGATCGCAGACTGGCCAAACTTCAAATGCGCCAAAACCAAAGACCGGAAAAGGTAAGCGATCGCAACAGTCTGCACCGACGCTAGACGATCTCAAGGCAAAGTTTAATCGGCGTTAAAGGGCAATCTGGCACTGGTGCGTAGCTTGGTCAAAGGCCGCAACTGCCCACAAGTAGGTTGCTATAATGCGGCCAGCATTTGAATGCTCAGCATTTTCTACGGCTTCTCAGCAACTCGACAATCCTTCGCAGCAACTTGAAGCACGGGTTGCAACCCTAGAGACAATATGGATAAACGCTTCCTACCCGACGGACGCTCACAGCGCGATCGCATGCTTGCTGGTGATCACTACATTGCCGATGATCCCTCGCTTATTCGTGATAGCAACCGAGCGGCAAACTTGGTTGCCGCATTCAATGCAACCAATGGCAATGATCAACTGGAACGGGATCGTATCCTTCGCAAATTGTTTGCCAGTGTTGGTGAAGGCACGATCATACGCCCACCCATTCGATGCGACTACGGTTTTCAAACGAGTATTGGCGCTCGTAGCTTCGCGAACTGGGGATTGATTTGTCTAGATGTCGGCAAGATAGAGATTGGCAATGATGTTCAAATTGGGCCAAATGTCCAACTGCTCACGGCGACGCATCCACTTGAACCATCGGCCCGTCTAGCGAAGTGGGAAAGTTCACGCTCAATCGCTATCGGTGACAACGTTTGGCTTGGTGGCGGGGTGATTGTCTGCCCCGGTGTTAATATCGGAGCCAACACAGTGGTTGGTGCGGGAGCAGTAGTCACGCAAGACCTCCCAGAGAATGTCCTTGCCGTTGGCAATCCAGCAAGGATAGTCCGCTCGATTGCAGACTCTGATTGTCAGTAACCAGGTTTTGTAGGATTATCCCAGGGCATTGCGGCAATGCCCCGACGAGTTAACAGGCTACGGCTGCACGTAGCGAGTCAGGATTGACATCACTTCGGCAGGGCGTCCGGTGGGTAAGAGTTGCGACCAGTCGTTGGGTTCGGAGTGGCCGCGCTTATGCAGGTTTTTGATTTCCGCAAGGACGCCGCTGGCAGAACCTAGCAGCAGGTGCCGGACGGGTTCACGGTTAGGCGTATCGGCAGTGTTCACGGTGGTTGGCCCAGAGGGGCGATCGCTGGATTGAAACATGGATTTGTACTCCTTAAGAATTTTGGATCTGGGTGATAGGAAGGCAAAAATCAGAGGGCAGAAGGCAAAAATGTACGAGAGATAAGGCACTATTCGCCCTGCTTTCCCGACATTTCTCTGCCTTCGTCTTCCTGCCTTTCCTGTCCCAGAACCCAAAAACTTAGCCACCCCGCAACAGCGCAGTGCAAAGCGAGGTGGCTAAGGGGTACAATCCCCTAAGCCCACGCGAACTGCTCGGTAGTTTGCTGGGTTAGGCTCCTGTTGGTGCTTCCGACACCTTCAGGGGCTGCTGAGTTTTTGAGTCCTACGGTTGTGTTAACAGACTGTAACGTTTGTGGCGTTGCAGCTTAATGGCTGAGTGTACGATATCGGGCGATCGGCGTCAACTGTGATGTAGATTATGCACTTAAAACATGTCAGCGCGGTTCACCCCAAGCTATTTTAGTCAGGACAAAGGAAATGATCATCGTTATTGATTAACTATGCTTCAGAGACTTTATGTACACAACTTTAGATGCTTAGAAAACTTTGAGCTGTCTCTTAAAGCAATGTCTTCTGCACTGCTCATCGGCAAAAATGGCGTAGGCAAATCAACTATTGCCAATGCACTAGAGGTATTACAAAATATTGGTCGAGGCACCAATAGAATTGGAAAACTCATCCAAGCCAAAGATTTTTCGGCTGGCAGATCTAACATTCCTATCCGATTTGAGATAGAAGTACTTATCAAAGAAAAATTATACAAATATATAATTGCGCTAGAACTGCCAGATGGATTCAAAGAGTTACGAGTCTTTGAAGAACAGCTTTTGGTTTCAGGAAATTCAATTTACTCTAGGCGAGAAGCCCAAGTTACGCTAAATGCTCACGATCGCGAAGCCCAGTTTTTAGTAGATTGGCATTTGGTTGCGCTGCCGTTAATTCAGGAGAGATCTGAAACTGATCCGCTTCATATTTTTAAAACCTGGCTGGCGCGCATGATTATCTTATCGCCTATTCCCAGCTTAATGACGGGTGACTCTAATGGCGAAACTCTAGAACTAAAGCGAGATGGATCCAATTTTGGAGAGTGGTTTTCTGGATTACTGGGTATCCTCCCAGTAATCCA
>JAAHIC010000024.1 GCA_010671965.1 Leptolyngbya sp. SIO4C5 | reverse complement strand
CCCTACATGCCAGTTGAGCGGCGCAAGTATCGCTTCCGGGTATTGAACGCCTCGGTATCAAGGGCCTATCAGCTCGTACTCAGCCTCGATTCTCAGCGTCAAACCCTGGGTGAAACGCTCTCGGTGATTGCCACCGATGCCGGACTGCTGGGTGCTCCCGTACCCTTAACGCCAACGCGGCGATCGCCCTTCAAGACCCTACGAATTTTCCCGGCGGAGCGCTATGAATTTGTGATTGATTTTTCGGCTTATGAGCCAGACACGTCGGTTTATCTGCGCAGTCCGGCCCTAGACACTAATATTGACTCCAGCGGGCGATCGCAGGTCTTGATGCGCTTTGACGTGATGGCGGGCAGTCCAAATGACTCTAGCGATTTACCCCAGGTTCTCCGTCCGGTCGAGTCAATCTTAGAGCGAGCAGAACGCGAAGGCCGTCCGGTGCGCACCCGCACATTCCGCTTTGGTCGCAGCTCAACCCAGTGGCTGATTAATAACAAAGTCTGGAATCCCTATCGCGTCGATGCCAACCCAGAACCCGGCGATATCGAAATTTGGGAACTCACTAATGTGGGTAGCGGCTGGACTCATCCGGTGCATATTCATTTAGTAGACTGGCAAATCATCGATCGCAACGGCATTCAGCCGCCAGAACATGAACGAGGCTGGAAGGATGTCTTCGCAATTCATGAGTTTGAAACGGTCCGGGTGGCAGCCCAGTTTGGCACCCGCAATGGTGACTATATCAAAGGCAAGTTTATGATGCACTGCCACAATCTGGTGCATGAAGACCATGACATGATGACCCAGTTTGAAGTCGGTCAGGGTGGACCTAGCCCCTGCTCGGAACCTGCTCTGCCCATTTCAGAGATGCGTCCGCTGTAGTCAGTGGTTAAAGATGAATTAAGCTTTTGGCTGGAAGCAGAGTCTCCAGCGAGAGAAAACTGCTGCGATCGCCAAGAATCTTATAGGCACAATTACCGCCCCATCTGGCGCTTAAGGTCTTCTAATTCTTCTTCCGTTTCCCAGCGCTGAAAGGTTTCTTCTAGCGGATCAACGGGGCGATCAAAAGTAGTGTAGGGGCTTTGATTCCAGCCTTTATTTCCCCAAGCAGCGGCAGCCGGATCTTTGGCGGCGGTAGCAGTTGCTTTAGCTCGCTGAGCAGCGCGATCGGCTTCCGCTTGCGCAATTTTCACCTTTAGCTCTCGCCGTTTCTCGTGCACCTGTCGCTGCAGTTCACGGGTCTGTTCAATCCGCTCTTTGGTGCCCTTCATCTGCCCCCAGAGATGATTTCCCTGGCGCAATAGGGAGGCCTCCCGCTCTTGGGCAGCGCGGCCTAGATCTTGGCGATTGGCTGATTCTGCTTTCTTGACCCGTTCGTGCCAGCGCTGAATTTCCTGGGCCGTCGAGAGAATACTGTCTTCTAGCTGCTTCTCGCGCCGCTTCAGATCGCCCAGTAAATTGATCGCGTCTTCTTCCTGCCCACGGAGCTGCTCTTCCAGCGCCATTAGCTCTAGGTGGGGATGCGCTCGCAGAAACTCATCCAGCCGCGTTTCTAAAAATCGGCTGAGATCTTCAAATAGACCCATGCTGCATTCCTGAAATTAAAATTTTTGCCCTACGAGTACCGAACGCACATCCCCATTGCGACGGATTACCGCCTCTTGATTGGCTACAGACACTAGGGTCCAACCGCTAGAGCCAATAGGCTGCCCCAAATAAACGCGCTGGGGCGCTCCGTCTATTTCAAACAAAGCGGCAGAGCGATCGCCCAGTTCTAAAATTCCGACGAGCAGATGGGTCACGGCTGGAGCGGCGGCCGTCTGAGCGGGCTGGGGCAGCCTAGCGGCTGGCGACGCGGGAGCTGGCGGCGCAGTGGGGGAAGCGGGGGCTGCTGGCGCTGGCCGCGGTGGCAAAGGAGTTACTGTGGGTGCCGTCGCCAAGGTCTGGGGTGGTTGATAAACCGGCACGTAGACCCGCTCGATTACGCTAGGCCGGGGCGAGGTGGCAGCACTACCAGGTAGGGGAGGCAGCGTTCCTGCCGGTGGCGGCGGCGTCAGAGCGACCGGGGGAAGCTGAGCCGCATTGGGGGCTGTGGCGACCTGAGCCTGCTGTTGCTCAATCACGTTGAGCGATCGCTCTAAATACTCTAAATACTGGCGATCGGCTTCTGCTTGCAGTTCAGCAGGGGTGAGCTCTAGTTCAGGCGCGACAGTGCCCTGGCGGCTGCGGTATTGGCTATCTACCAGCCACAACAGCAGGGTAAACACCAGAGACATGCAGGCCGCGCCTAAAAAGAAGCGATCGAAAGGGCGACCAAACCAGCGGCGAGGTGGAGCGGCTTCAGCGGAGGCAGCCGCTACAGGAGGTGACAGCGCTGAGAAAGCCAGAGTTGGGGGAGCGGGCTTTAGGCCAGCACCAATCGGCACAATAGCGCCTGAAAACGCTTCATTGGCGTAGGTCGTTTCCGCATCCGGCTCAGCATAGTCATCTGCTAGCTCAGTTTCTCCCTCCAAAATGCGATCGACATCACCAAAGAGATCGCCCATCAGATCGTCGGCATAGGCATCGACCAGATTAGCCGCATCCATCTCACCCATCGCCGCCGAGGGGGGCATTTCTGGAGTATCTAAGGTAGGAGCCTTGGAGCTATCGCGCTGAGTCATCGTTATCCGTATTCCTGCGTTGCAATTGGAGCGTTCGGGCACCCGCTAGGTGTTTGCCTAGAACTTAGCAAGATATCTAGCCCAGCGAAATATTCGCAATGAATTGTTAAGTAAGTTATCAGTTCCTCGCAGAATCGACAATGTGTATTCAGACAAAATCATCGATCTACTGATTCCTGGACCCGATAGCTCATTTTATGAACTTTAGCCTATCAGTATAAGGGCCTTAGCTGAATCTATGAGTTGCCTTGATGGTTTAGTCGCTGCTGGCAGCGATCTAGATAAAGCTGCGCAATCTGATCGGCAGGGTTTTGATGGAGACAGGACTCAAATCCCTGGGCCGCTGTCTGCCAGTTTGCTTCAGCATATTGCACGAGAGACTGTTCAAATAAACTGCGCGTCGCGTTTTTTGCCCGCAAGACCTGAATAGGGTCGGCATCGAAAACTTCATACACGCTCAGGGCTGAGATTCTGCCGCGCACGGTAGTATGACCCACCAGTCGGAGAGCATAGCGATTGGGGTCGTCTAGCTGCATGAAGGTGTGCTGCGAAATGAGCAGCGCCGCCCCATATTCTTTGGTCAGCTGTTCGATCCGGGAGGCGACATTGACCGCATCGCTAATTACAGTACTGTCCATGCGGCTGTTACCACCGACTGTGCCTAGCATCAGCGTACCTGTGTTGATGCCAATGCCTAAGCGAATGGAGGGCTGGTTTCTCAGGCGCTGCTGCTGGTTGAAGTCGGCTAAAATTCGCAGCATCGTGATGGCGGCTCGCAGCGCATTGTCAGCCGTGCCGTCAAACAGGGCCATGATGGCGTCGCCGATGTACTTATCGACGAAGCCACCATGCTCGGCGATCGCTGGTTCCATGCGTGAGAGAAACGTATTAATAAAGCGAAAATTTTCTGCGGGTGTCATCTGCTCAGAAATGGCCGTAAACGCCCGAATATCGGCAAAGAGCACCGACATTTCTCGCTGCACCTGATCTCCTAGCTTGACATCGACGATGCTGCGCTTGTTGAGCAATTGCAAAAACTGCCGGGGAATAAAGCGCTCATAGGCCTGATTTAGCGCCGTTAAATTCTGATTGAGAATAGCCAGATCTTGGTTGAGCTTTTTTTGCTGGCGGTAGAGCAAAGCATTTTCGATTGAAATGGCGGCCTGAGCCGCTAGCAGATTGAGGGTTTCTAAGCGATCGAAGGTGAAGGCATCTGTGGCTAAGTTATTTTCTAAATAAATGACGCCGCTGAGCCGTCCCCGATAGGCCAAAGGGGCACACAAAACAGACTGGGGCTGCCGCTGCTGAATATAGACATCGCTAGCAAAGCGGCTGTCAGAGGCGGCATCGCTGAGAACCACGCTCTCCTGGGTGCGAATGACATAGTTGATGACGGCGATCGCCAAGCGCGATCGCGCCCGCTCATCTGTGAGAGCAATTGACTGCAGCACCTGAACCTGAGATGAGTTGACCTGGCCCTCCGCCTGAATCGTCCAGTCATCCTCCTGGTGCAAAATCAGGTAGCCCACTTCTGCCCCGGCATTTTCAATCAGAATTCGCATCAGACGCGCTAGCAAACTGTCTAAGACAATCTCTTCAGCAATCGTTTGCGAAGCTTTGACAATAGAAACCATGTCTAACGACAGGCTCTTGCTGCTGGAAGAGGTAGTAGTGGTGGTAAAGCCGTTAGAAGAGAGCGATCGCGGTTCTGGCGCAGACTGGCTCAGCCACATCGGGTAGCGCTGTTCCAAATCGGTCAGCTTAGCCTTAGCATCCCAGCGAAGATAGGCGTAGAAAGCGTCTAGCAGATAGGCTCTAGCAATGCGGTCATGCTTGAGGCTGAGATAGAATTCGCCAGTCAGCTCACAGGCAAGCGCTTCCTCCTGCAGATAGGCGGCTCTTTTGGCACCCTCGATAGCCACATCGTACAGCGCCATTGCTTGCTGCACCTCGCCCCTCACCTTGGCCAGTTCAGCAGCAACGAGGTCATATTTATGCTGGTAGTTTATCGGCGCATAGCTAGCCCAGTGGCTGAGCTTCGTCTGATTTGCCGCCACTTGGCCGAGCCAGTCCCCATGCTCCCGATCCATCTCAGCCGACAGCAGCGCCAACCGTGTCAGTGAGTCATAGAAATATAGCAGCGCTACCTCAACAGCGGCAGGGACGCCCATGACATAGCTGGCTGCCGCCTCGGCATGTTCTAGAGCTGCTTCGTATTGCTTAAACCCATAGTGCAATATGAGCTGGTGCAAATGCAGTTCATAGAAGCCCAAAATATTACCTGTAGCCCCATACTGACTAAGGCAGGCCGCTTCATCGTAGTAAGCACCGACTAAGCGTACCGGATTAGCGCTCTTGCCCCGCCAATTCGCCACCACTTGAGCCTGTAGCTGAATTAGATTGAGCTGGGCCTCCTGCTTTAGGCGCTTTACAGCCGCGCAGGCGTTTTCTAACCGGGCCTCTAGCTCGTTTAGCCGTTCACCTGTCAGGTAGGAAAAATGGACAACGCGCCAGTAACCCCAGGTGGCATATTCCAAATCACCTGCCTCTAGGCCGGTATCAATGCTAGAGCGTAGATTGGGCAGACTTTCCCGCAGATGAAACTTCCAGGGATTGATGAAGTTAGCCACCATAAAGATAATTTTGGCGGATAGCTCCTTTGACGGAAACTGAGCCAGCAAGTCTAAAACAACCTGCCCTAATTGATAACCAGCTTCAATCTGATTGAGCAGGCCGCACAGCAGTAAACCGTAGTTGGAATAGGCTAAAACAGACTGCGGCGCATTACCATACTCAACCGAGAGCTGAATAATTTGGGTCTGGAGTAGCGCAAATAGCTGGGGGTTGGTAACGTAGGCCGCTGCTGAAATCGCGCCCAAAATTTGAGTGGCTGCCAGAGCGCGGGGTTCACTCATCCGGGGCAGCCGCCCTAGTCGCTGAATGGTTTGGCGGGCAATCAGCTCAGCCGTCGCCATCAGAGCCTGCCCTGTCTGAGCTTCGGTCGGCGTTTCTGGCAGATTGATGTGCAGCAGCTTCAGGGTAGATAAGCCCAGCTGCACAGCTTCTACAAGCTGCTTTTGAGCAATTAAAACCCGAATTTGAATTTCATAGGCTTTGACGCGGTCAATCAGCGTCACCCCGTGCGTTAAAACTCGCTGTATCCAATCCTGGCTATCGGCTAGAGCGCCTACAAAATAGGCGGTTTCTGCCGCTTCTATATGCAGATCTAGGGCCAGACTGTAATGGCTTTGCCAAAGGGTTTCTCCCAGGAGCTCAATTCCGACTTGCGCATAGCGACGGGCAGATTCAAAAGCAGCAGCTCGTTTGGCTTTGTGGTTAGCGGCTAGGTTGAGCTGAGCTAGCGTCAGACGCTCCGCTAGGTCGGCAATGGCGGCGGAGCCGATATTGAGCTGATTGACAATATCAAATATTTTCTCCTGTTGCTTGCAGGGAGATGTCTGCTGCAGTAGAAGACGGCCAATTTTAAGGTGAGTTTCCTGTTGCTGCTGCGCTGAGAGCAATTGGTAAACGGTCTGATGGACTCGGTCGTGGAGAAAGCGATATTCCCAAATCGTCTCTTCGAGCGCAAACTGTTCTAAATCTTCTTCTTCTAGAGCTAAAGAACGCTGATATTCACCGCTGAGCGGCAAGACCAGTCCCTGCTGTAGGCTGGGCCAAAGATTTTGGGCCAGCGTCAGGGGCGATTGCTGACAAATGAGTGCCAGCGTTGATAGGTCAAACTGATTTCCCAGGCAAGCGGCTAGCTTCAGCACCGTTTGAGTCGCCGCCGGCAGGCGTCCAATGTTAGCCGCCAGCAGATCGGCAACGCTTAAATCGACTTGGCCTAAGGCTCTGATGTCTCTAATATTCCACTGCCACCGCCCTTGGGCAAAGTCAAATTTGAGGTGCTGTTGCTGGGCCAGAGATTGCAGGAGCTGTCTCAAAAAAAAGGGATTTCCCTGGGTTTGAGCGCAAAGCTGGGCGGCTAGGGGCTGGATTTCGGTGGGCGTATTATTTACAAACGTATCGGCTAGCAAATTGGCGATCTGGGTGGCAAGTAATGGGCCGACTTCAAGCTGATGAATCGAGCCGCCCTGCTGCTGGATAGTTGCGATCGCCTCTCGCAGTGGATGTCCCGCCTCAACTTCATGATTGCGATAGGCTCCCATCAGCAACAGGCGTCCAGGCTGCAGCGTCGTTGCCAAAAGCTGTAGCAGATTGAGTGAGGTCGCATCCGCCCACTGTAAATCGTCAATAAACAGCACTAGCGGCTGGCTGCCCTGGGTAAACGCCTGCACAAACTCTATGAAGACCTGGTTGAAGCGGGTCTGGGCCTCAACGGGGCTGAGTTCTGGCACGGGCGCTTGGGGGCCGATAATCAGCTCCACATCCGGAATGACATCAATAATCACCTGGGCCTGTTCACCCAGCATTGACAATAGCTGCGCCTGCCAGTGGGAAAGCTGATAAATATCTTCGGCTAAAAGCTGCGCTACCAGTTCTTGAAAAGCCTGCCGAAAAGGGGCATAAGGCATATTGCGCTGCAGCGGATCGCACTTGCCAGCAATAAAATAGCCCCGCTGCTGTGTCACTGGCTTGTAGATTTCGTTCACCAAAGCAGACTTGCCAATGCCAGAGTAGCCAGAGACCAGAACGAGTTCCGCCTGCTGGGTCGTCTGAGTGATGCGATCGAAAGCGGCCAGTAAGGTTTGCACCTCAGCTTCACGACCATAGAGCTTTTGAGAAATTTGCAGCTTGCCAGAGTAGTCCTGCTGCCCCAAAGTAAAAAGCTCTATTTGACCTGTCTGTTGCCAATCTGTTAGACAGCGCTCTAGATCGGCTTTCAAACCAAAAGCATTTTGATAGCGATTTTCTGCGGTTTTCGCCAGCAGCTTCAAGATAATTGCTGCCACAGCTGGCGGAACCTCAGCCCGCAGCTCGTGAGGCGGCAGCGGCGTTTTGGCAATATGAGCATGAACAATTTCCATTGGATCGCGGGCATCAAACGGCAACTGTCCGGTGAGAATTTCATAAAAGCTGACACCTAGGGAATAGAGATCGGTGCGATAGTCGATGGAGCGGTTCATGCGCCCGGTTTGTTCCGGTGACATATAGGCCAGCGTGCCCTGAAACTCGCGGGGACTGCTGTGAGCCTGAGTTTCCTGAGACAGCAGTGAAGAAATGCCAAAGTCAGTAATTTTGACCGTCTTCGCCGAAATATCGAAAATAATATTGGCTGGCTTGATATCTTTGTGAATGATGCCCTGCTGATGGAGCTGCCCCAAGATGTCCGCTAGCTGAATGGCAATCTCCAAAAATTCGGCCAGCGTAAACCGCTGACGCTGCATCACCTGTCGCAGCGATTCATGACCGAACGCTTCTAGGATCAGGGCTAGGCCATTGTGATATTTTTCCAGGGTATAGGACTTGACAACACCGGCGATCGCTAGCGAATTAGTTAGCTGATATTCGTGCCGCAGCTTGGCAATATCCTGCAGTTGGGGATACTGAGCCTTAAGCACTTTAGCCACAATCGGCTGCTGATCGGCCTGGCGCAGCCCTCGGTAAACGTCAATCCGAGTTCCACGATTGATAATCTCTGAAATATCGTAGCCCGGCAGCACAATCATGAAGGTACTTAGAAGAGGGCGCTAGAGACTAATTGAATTGAAGCGTGACCTGGGCAAAAAAGCTGTAGCTTTTGTCATCGGCTACACAGACAAAAGAGCCAAGACCGAGAGCCAATCACCGCAACATTTGGATAAATGCCCACCCTGAATTAAGCCGTTACTATTTTCGACAAACTACAGCTTCGATCAATATTTACGCATATTTTCCAAACATCCAGGAGTCCCATTCACCAATAATTTGTTTTCCGTAACTCGAATTGAATTGCTGCTTCAGGATAGCTCTGGCTGCTTGCATACTAGACATGACGGTTGCTTCAATACAGCTAGCGTTATAGCCATTGTTGATCCAGTCACCGGCCAAATAGAGATTGCTAAAGCCGGATTCATCGGCTTTTAACCGCTGCGCCAGCGTCCCTGGTAAAGAGAGCACATAGCGCTCTGTAGGGAAAATGTTGATTCGCCAGTATTGAGACTGAAAGCGTTCGGCTAAGCCTTCCCCGTCATCTAGATCGACCAGCAGGTTGGCCTCCAGGGATCGCGGCTCGCCAGCAGCGGTTCCCAGCGGCCACAGGTAGCCAATATCGTTGGTCAAGAAGTGGAGCGATCGCGCATCGACTGTCGCCTGAGCCTGAGCCGGAAAATCATATGCCTCAGCAGGGGGAATCCCCGGATCGGCAATAACCCCCGTGAAGTAGGCAATAGAGTGCGGATAGTGGGCCGCTGGCCAGTTTTCTTTCGGCAGCAGATCGCTCATGTCGGCGTAGGTATCCAGCGGCTCCACATAGGCCCCAACAACCGGACTCGCCAGCAGCCAGCCAAGCTGCGGCAGCGTCGATTTTAGCCAGAGCTGTCCCCCCTGAGTCGGCACAGTTTTGGCTTGGGTGTCTGTAAGCAAAGTTTTCCAGCTCGAACTAGCGGCAACCAGTTCCTGACAGATATCCGGCAGCGCCGCCAGCGAAATGCCTAGCAGCACTAGATCAAAGTCTTGGCCCGCTTCTAGCTCAACCGGCGTTTCTCGCTGTTTCCAAGGTGACCAGTAGGACTCTAGGTTAATGCCTTGCTGCTTTAGTTCTTCCCCTTCAACCAGTTGATCGTAGTGCGGCTCGCTGGGCCAGCACCGCATACCCTTAACCGAGATCAGCGGTTCGTAGCCGCGATCGGGATGCTTGAGCTGTGCCTGACGCCCCAGTGAAATACGGGCGATCGCCGTCTTTTCTGCATTCAGATGCAAATGCCGCACTCGCTGGAAAAACTCAAACTTGACGCCCCGCCGCTGCAGCACCGTATAGAGCGGCGTGAAGACGACATCTCCCATGCCCCCCTGCATCTTCCACATCACCGCCCCGTTGTACTGAAAGATGACGGTAATCAGGATGCGCACCGCCACCCCAGCCGCCAGTCGCGGCTGGGTAATATCGCCGCCGGGAAAGGCATAGACCAAGTCATAAAGTACGCGAACAAAGGCCGACTGCAAACTGCTAGGGCGCAGGCCGTGATGCAGCAGCCATTCTCGGTAATCAAGGTGGTCGATCGCTGCCAGGGAACCGTGATAGACAATGCCGTCAGCCAGCAGTCCCCGTAGATTGGCTAAAGCAATATCAATCAGGGCAATGCGCCAGTGGCCTTCGTGCATCTGATCTGAATCGGTGGCGCAGCGGAGACTAAAGCGATCGCCAAAGCGCTCCAATAGCTGAACTAGCAGGCTGTGGTGTTCGCGGCGGTGAAAGCTGGGATTTTCCGGCAGGGCCTCGGCTAGCTGCAGCGCTAGATGCAGAAACGTCCCTTCTGCGCCAACATCCCAGTGCTTTAGTGTCTTATCTATTCTTTCGGCAGCACTGCTGAGCCAAGCCTGCCAGCGCTGAGGCTCCTGCAGCAGCGATCGCAGCAGTTGCTCTGGCAAATGTAAAAACACGCCGTCAAAAGCTAGCTCTAAAACTTCGCGGCCAATCTCAAACTGCTCAATTAGGGTTTCGAGAAACGGTGGGGTAGCTGTCTCAGGCGTTTGGGGCGATCGCTGAATTTGGCGGTACTCGACAAATAGCTGCAGCACAAAGCGAATGGTGGTGCAAAAATGCTGCCACAGCGAAAAGTTGCCGCCCCCTGTCCAGGGCCGCAGATTATTAGGTGGAAAATTTAGCGCAATCGGCTGCCACTGGGCGTTGACATATTCCTGCAGCACAATTAAATCGTGGGGCTTAAAAGCATCTTCAACCGTCGCCAATGGCCCGTTGCCGCCCATCTCGGCATAGCACTGCTGCAGGATGCGGAAGGCATTTTCATAAAAGCCGAAAAAGATATGCAGGCCGTGTTCTTCAATCCGATAGGTGGGTTCAGGCGCATCGGCATGGGTCTGCAAATTGCGACCGCTAGCGCCTTTACCGCCTAGCCGCCAGCCCATTTGATAAACCGTAATCTCGTAGAGGCTGTCCCAGCCAGGCTGGCTTGTCAGCTCATAAGCAGTGGTCAAAGAGGCCATGCCGCCGCCGAGAATGGCGATTTTTTGGCGCGGAGGAAGTTCAGACATATTTTTTCTTGGGGGGCTAATTAGCTATGTCCTCAGTACCGATGCGGTTCTTTTCGGCAAAAACTGGCCAAAACGGGATAAATTCCATATTGCCTAACTTAGAGGGGCCTCAAGCCTTTAGCGAGCCTGCCAGATAATCTTGCCGTTCTGCAGGCGAAAGTCGAAATCTAGCCAGAAAGCAAATTTGACAGGTATTAGGGCAGGCCCGTGGGGTTGCAGGCTGCCTGCCTGTGCGGTGAGTCCAAGTTCCTGCACCAGCGGATGGCTAGCAAACTGCCCGATTTCGACCTCAAACTTGTAGCCCAGCTGTTCTGTGCCCAGCAGCCCGCCAGCGTGTAAGGCCGTTAGCTGTGCTGGCGTTTCTACAATGGCCTGATAGCAAGCGCGATCGCCTACAACGGCATCCCGAAACTGCTTTAGCAGCACAAAGGGCACCTCCTCTTTCAGCAAATAGTCAGCTAGATTAAACGGCAGCTCCCAGCCGGGTACATCGACAGGATGCTGACCGCCCAACAGCAGTTCGGCCAAATGGCTGCCTGCCTCCACAGCACTCTGCCAGTGCCTGACGGGTTTAGCCATCTCAGCGGCTTTGACTTCGATCAGCGTTTCCCAGCGGGCTGGAGTTTGGGCCGATAGAGTCTGCCAGGTTAGCGCCTGCAGGTGAGCTGGCTCCGTCAGATGGTTCAGATCGGGGAGCTTAAATTTGCCTAATTCTTTAGGAAAGCCGCAGACTTCTCGGCCAGAGGCAATAATCGGCTCATTGCTGGCAAACATGTAGGGGATAAACCAGGCCAAGCGCTCTGCCTGAAAGACGGGGCCATATTTCTTCCCTGCCAGGGTCAAAACCCAAATCGCTACTTCTTGCTCAGACAGATATCCTCGGTCAGCATCAGGCAGATTGACTGAGCTGACATGTCCCATCTGCTGAAAGCTAACTACAACGTAGGGAATCGCCGCCTGATAATACACCGCTCCGTCAGCAGGCTGATTCAGGAAGCGATCGCAGAGCGTTTGCAGCCTCGCCAATGACCCCTCCAAGACAAAGCCAAAAAGTCGGGTATTTTTCAGGTCGTAGGGCGGCAAAAATGTTTGCTCGCTGGGACGGGTAATAAATTTGGGTAAAGCCTGAGCGCCACAAGCCTCTCTCCCCAAACGGGGCCAGCGCTGCTCCCAAGCGTGAGCAACTGAGGCACCTTCTGTCCTCAAATCCTCAAAAAAGCTGGCGGGACGCTGCTGGAGTTGCTGCCAGTCTTGACTAAGCTGCTGAGGCTGCTGGGGCAAACGTGCCATACGCTGCAGCGCTCCCAAGGCTGCATACCAGCCAGCCTGAAGCGGATCGGCAGAGGAAGAATACATCATTAGCTGCAACCCAAAAAGGATGACGCTATTCTATGGCGGTTTCAGGATAGCTATGCCTTTTCTAAGACAGATTTCGGGATTGGCTCAGTTAACATTAGGTAAAGAATTTTAAAAAATTGCGGATTCAGCCTGTGGAAAACTAATTCTTCTCTGTGGAAAAACTGTGGAAAGTTAGGGGATAAATCAGACTCTATAGTGGAAAAAAACTGAGGATCCACAAGGCTTGTGGAAAACCTGTTTTGTTTTCCACAAGTTTTCCACAGGCCCGCGATCGCTTAAAGCATTTCTATATGGACGATCCCCCATCTTTTCCACATTTTCCACAGCCCCTACTACTACTATTTTTAAAAAGCTTTTAAACCAGGAGAAGATCTTAAGGCTGAGGAAACTTTTCAGATTGAACTTCTAGCCAAGGGTGTTACGATTGGCATCCAGCCCTTAGAATCCTGAGTAAGCTGCCTGGTTCGCTAGATTAAACGCCTTGAAACCCCACAAAATCCATGAAGTTCGTTTGTTCTCAGAGCGAATTAAATACCCATCTTTCCCTAGTCAGTCGGGCCGTGCCTTCTCGCCCTAGTAAGCCCATTTTAGGCAATGTTTTGCTCAAGGCTGATGCAGAAATTCAGCAGGTCGCGCTGACGGGATTTGATGAAAGTTTGGGCATACAAACCTGCTTTGCCGCTCAGGTAGAACGCTCAGGTCGCCTAACTTTGCCCGCCAAGCTGCTGGGGGATATTGTTTCTCGTCTGCCCAATGAAGACCTTGTTTTAGAAGAAACTGAAGCCGAAACGGTGATCACGCTGACCTGCGCTTCCGGACACTACCAGGTGCGGGGACTGAGTGCCGATGAATACCCCAATTTGCCTGAGGTAGAAGCGGGGCAGGCGACAGAACTTTCGCCGGAAGTATTGCTGGAAGGGCTGCGGGGTGCCCTCTTTGCGGCCAGCACTGACGAGACAAAACAGGTCCTGACCGGCGTACACCTGCTTAGCGAAACAGCAGCGCTGGAGTTTGCTGCCACAGATGGGCACCGTCTTGCGGTAGTCCAGACGACTGAGCCGCCTGTAGAAAAGGCTGTCGAGGAAACGGCCATCGAAGTGACCGTACCCGGCAAAGCACTGCGCGAACTGGAGCGAGTCTTGCAGATGCATCAGGGCAGCGAAGCCATTGCGCTTCGCTTTGATCCAACCCAGGTGATTTTTGAGCTAGGCCAGCAGCGAATCACCACCCGCCTGCTCGAAGGCCAATATCCCAACTATCGCCAACTGATTCCTCGCCAGTTCTCCCGCCAAATGACGGTCGATCGCAAGCTGTTTGTCTTAGCCCTAGAGCGCATCGCCGTACTGGCCGACCAAAAGAACAACATTGTCAAACTAAGTCTCGACAACGAGGAGCAGGCGATCGCTCTGACGGTAGAAGCTCAGGAAGTCGGTAGCGGTCGCGAAAACGTGGCGGCCCAAATTACCGGCGACAGCATAGACATTGCTTTTAACGTGCGGTACCTGCTCGATGGCCTCAAAGTCTTAAATACTTCAGAAGTGCAGCTTCAGTGCAACAGCGCGACCAGCCCTGCTGTCCTGTCTCCTCTGGGCGGCTCTAAAATGACTTATCTGGTTATGCCCGTGCAGATTCGCGGCTGATAGGCGGGAAAAATAGAGGGTGATACCAGTCTGTACCCTAACAGAGCGATCGCGTTAAGTTAGGGAAGAGGCCAGCCAGCCTTTTAGCGACTGGGTTGGCGCTGATTGATGTCACACCTTAGGAGACTTTTCATGGATCTTGCTTTTGCCGCCGTTGTTTTTGGCACCGTCTTGGTTTTATTTACTCGCGACGTTTTTAACAAATAGGCGCGATCGCCTCCAGCTTTAATCTCGCTCACGCAAAAACAAGCTAATTTCCACAACAGCACTAGCTGCTTTCACTACAGGAGAGCAGCTTGTTTTTTGTTGATTACCGCTACGCTTGCCGTAGATAATGTGGCAGACTACGCGCTCTGAGTTTTGGTGCCGTAAAAATCGATGCGATAGTCCGTAATAGTAACGCCCGTTTGGGCCTCGATTTGACGAATGACCTCTGCCGGCAGCTCCACGTGAATGTCAATAATTTGGTTGGTGTCCAAACAGTTGACATGGCTGTGGGAATCGCTGATGTTGCCATAAAGACGACCATCAGAGCGCTCTAAACATTCAATAATGCCCTGTTCTGATAGCGCTTCTAAGTTTTGATAAACGGATGTGTGCCCAATTTCCCGGCCCTGGCGATTGAGACAGTCATAGATTTCGCGGGCTGAAAGATGTTCTTGGGCCTGCCAAAGCAGTTCTAAGATATAGCGCCGCTGACGGCTCAGGCGCATTCCTAACTCCTGGCAGCGCTCCAGCGCGTCGTCTAAAGATCGAAGTGGCTTGTTAGTGTTTGCTTTACTTGGCATTGATGTCATACTCCAATCCCCTTGAGAAAACGGCTGATAACCCCAAGCTTGTTTCCCGCTCCAAATTCTATCGTGGCTGAATTCTGAAAGTAACGACAGGGCTAATCTAGCCCGCTGGATGCCGCTTATGAGAAGGGAAGTTGGCTCAGGCTCGACTATGATAGAGTCACTAATCCATCGCAAACAGATACAATTAGCGACTGGCTCAGCACTTTCCTAAAACATAGTCAGTACCACTTTAGCTTAGAGTTAGCCTTGCTGTCCATAATCCCGAATTTACGCCAGCTTGCGCCTGTCCCTTTTACTGCTCTACCCACCGTGGGATGTACTGCCACGCCTGTTTAAGCTGGGTTTTGTGCTGCTGATAGTCTGCCATTTGCTGCGCTACTAGACTCCAGAAGGCCGGGGAGTGATTCATTTGCCGGGTATGGCAAAGCTCGTGAACTAGCACGTAGTCTACTAGGGACGGCGGCAGAAACAAGAGCTTGTAGTTAAGGCTGATGTGCTGCTGGCTAGAGCAACTGCCCCAGCGTGTTTTCTGGCCCCGAATAGCAACTTGTTTATAGGGCAACCCCGCTATTCGACTCCGGCGCTGCAGCCAGCGCGGCAAAATCTGCTGGGCTTTACGCTGCAGCCAGCGCCGTAAAGCTTCCTGACAGATTGCGGTTTCTGCTACGGGACCCGTGACGGCTAGTCGCTGTGGGCTAAGCGTCTTGACCTGAAGCCGATCGCTCTGGCTGGGCTGGTAGACAATATCCCAAATTTCGTCGAGCGATCGCAGCTGTATCTGGCTGGGTCTCGTTTCAGCTAGAGCCGCATCGGCTGACTGCCGCTGGGCTGCCAATCTAGCCAGGGTTTGCTCAATCCAGGTCTGCTTTTTCTCTAGAATTTCGGGGAGTCGCCGAGTATCAAACTGGCGGGGAACAACCACCTCTATCTGACCGTAAGGAGAGATTTTGATAGAGACATGTTTAGCCATGGCA
>JAAHIC010000239.1 GCA_010671965.1 Leptolyngbya sp. SIO4C5 | reverse complement strand
CAGGTAGATTTTGCCAATTTCTGAAAACAGCTTCATGATTTCAGCATCGGCACTGAGCCAACCTAAACCGCTACTGCCAAACAAAACCCCTGCCGCAATCAGTCCCACCAGCCCTGGCAGTTTTAGCCGTTCAAAAAGGGGCGGCGTGACCAGCACAATAGCCAGCAGCAGCACAAAAGTTGTAACAGGCTCTCGCAGCGTTTGAGAGACAGGTTCCACCAGAAGAAGCATAAATCGTACCTCTACAGAGAGGGCCAGGAATTTAAATTCCTGGCCGCAAAGGATTCGCTGAAACTATAGATTCTGATTGAATTTATTCACTTAAGATTGCGGCTTTTAGCTAGCCCTGTCTCTCCATCTCAAGATGGAATCTTAAGCGAGCCTGACTGGTTTCCTCAATCTCAGTGCGTGAGGAGCTTGAGATCTGCCGCCCGAACGACAGCTTAATAAAGGCGGCGATCCGCAGAATAGCTGCCTACCGGCACGCCCAGTTGAGCCTCCCAAACGGCATCCTGGCCGACGTTTTCTGCCTGTAAGGACGATTGAAAGGCCGGGTAAATCCCCCATTCCTCAATGCCATAAGAGCTGAAGATTTTCTCAGCGCTCAGAATTTCAGCCTCAGTCCCTGTGGCGACGATGATATACTGCCCCGCCGCCAAACGCTCGTGATAAACCTTGGCCCTATCTTCTGGAATCCCCATCCCGACTAAAGTTCCCAGTAGACCGCCAGCCGCAGCCCCGATCGCGCTACCTGCCAGCGCCGCAGCGATCGCAGTGCCAGCCGTTCCCGCTAGAAAAATCGGGCCTACCCCTGGTATCGCCAGCGTTCCCAGCCCAACTAGCAGCCCGGTTAAACCGCCCACAGATCCCCCGGCTAGCGCTCCGGCAGTGGCTCCTTTACCCATCTGAGAACGATCCCCATCGTAGAGATTGACCTGAGCGATCGGATCGGCTCCCTCACGCCTAGAGTCAACACCGTCAATCTGCTTAACGGCGCTGGGCGCCTTAATCCGATCGCCGTTGCGGGTAATCACTGATATGCGCTCCAGCGGAAAGCCCATCTGCTGGAGATCTCGCAGAGCCGCTTCTGTCTCCGGATAGTGCCGAAAGGCACCGACTGCAAACCGGGCAGTGTCAGACTCACCAGCAGATTCATACGGCAAACCGCCAGCAGGCCCAGGAGGCGTTGATACGGCAGGGGCCGCTGCCATAAAGCTAGCTGGCGGAGAAACTGGCTGTTCCGCAGGCACCTCTGCCGCCGCTATCTCATAGATTTGCCAGTGATTGATCTGGCAGTGATGCAAAATCTCCTCCGCCTCTAGAATGTCAGGGCCAGAGCCTTCCACCCCAATTAGACAATCGCCTCGCCCAATGCGATCGCTGTACAAGGCGGCTGTCTGCTCAGGAATGCCCAAAGTCCTCAGCGCTTCTATGCTAGAGCCGGCAAAGCTATTGAGGGAGGAGACGATCGCACTCAGCCGCCCCCCGGCAACAACAGATCCGGTTCCCAACAGCTCAAGCTGGCTAGGCCGAGCAACTAGCCCAGACAAACCACTGATCATGCTGTTAGCGGCAGAACTGGGGGCGATGGGGTTGGTAGCTGAAGGTAGAGATCCCAAATAGCGACTGTCTAAAGACGCTGTAGCTAAATCATCATGGCGATCGCTGCTTTTGGCGAGAAAAGAAAGCTGATGGCTCAAAAAACCTGCCTCTTTTAGCTTCTCTAAAGCGACCTCTGCATCCTGATAGCTGAAAAAGACGCCTAATCCTAGTAAAGAGTGATTAGAAAAAACCATAATTGACCTCGCAATATGTTGAAAACCTGTAGCGATAAAAACATAAGAGCAGGCAATAAAGAGCAGACTTTCTGAACAAAAAGGCTCAGATAACTCTTAGCTTTTAATAACTACTATGGCTTTGGTTATGCACATACCTTAGCGATCAAAAGGTTAAAAACTCGGTAACAATGTCGCTGTTTTACAGCCGTATGGCGCGACCCCTTTAATTTTGGGTATTGCTGATTTTGGGTATGAATTCAAGCGTGAGCAAGATGCTCGCACTAACCTGTCTGACAATAAAGGCGAGGAGTGTGAGCGTCTCGCTCACGACCGGCCAACATCGGATTTATCCCTTGATTCAGCCACGCCTAATTTTGCAACAGCTGAATCTTATGGCCTAAGACGTGACCTGCAATCCCCGGTCAAAGCGGCTAGGCTGCATCTGCTCAATCAGGGCATCTGCTTCGCCCGTCAGCCAGCGGACAAATCGAGCTGCCGTAGGCGGCAAAATTGCGAAGGGGCTGCCAAACCCAGTAAAAACCTGTAAGCCCGTAATGCCTGGAACCCCCCCTGCCAGCGGTATACCATCTCGGCTAAAAGAGACTAAACACGAATGCCACTGCCCTGGCACGTCTTTTAACACGGGTAACAGATGGCTGACAGCCGCGCGAATCCGCGCTTCGCTGCGAGCAGCATCAACCGGGGGCTGTGAGCTGGTGAGCAATCGGCTAATCTGACCGATACGTAAACGACCGTCAAGAAACTGAACCACGCCAGCATCCAAAATAGGCTCAGCGATTTTATGACCCGGTTCTTGCCACAGCCTTTCAGTTTCCGGCTGGCTGGCCTGACTTTCCAACTCAAAGCGCTGCAGTCCTGCAGGCATAATCAGGCTGCGAATTGAGAAGTCTACGGCAGGGGTTTCAATCAGCTCTGCCTGAGTGAAATAGACGGGAACCACAATGCCAGAACGCTGCAGGATCTGGCGGCTCAGTCCGCCTGCGGCCACCACCACATTGGCTGCCGCGTAGGCCTGCTGGGGGGTGGTAATGCCGGTAACGCGATCGCCAATCTTGACCAGTCCGGTGACTTCTGCAATGAAGCGATCGCCGCCAAGCCGCTGAAACGCTTGGTTATAAGCTGCCACTAGCGCCATAGGCTCTACGTGGCCGTGGCGAACGGTTAAAGCGCCAGCGATCGCCACTGGGTTGAGCTGCGGCTCTAGAGACTGGGCTTCGGCAGGGCTGATGAGCTGGGGCGCGATGTCGAACTTTTCATAGTCACGGGCGATTGCTGTTGGATCTGTCGCCGCGTCAATGGTCAGCACCAAATCCAGTTCTCTAAACTGAGTATCGGCCTCTAGCTCTTGCGAAAACTGGCGCTGGCGCTCCATCCCTTCTTGACAAAGCTGCCGGGTGAGATCAGTCGTACCGGACCAGCAGGGAATGCCCCCGTAGCTAAACCGGGTGGCGCTAGCCGGTTCTAAAGCGCGATCGATTACCAGCACGCTTGCCCCACACCGCGCTAGCTCATAGCTCAGGGCAGCTCCGGCTAGCCCGTTGCCCACCACAATCCAGTCATAGGTTTTCATCACCCGACCCTCATCAATAGAAGCTGGCTAAAGTTCAAGGATGAATCTGATTAAGAATAACCCGCAGGCGATCGTAATCGTCCTTCAAAACGATGCTCAGAGTGCGGCCCGCCTGTACCAGCCAGTCGCGATCGGCTTTGCGAAGCTGATAGATTTGGCGAATGGTCGCTGCCATCAGGCTGTCTACGGGCGCGCCAGGGACTTCCAGCAGGGTTCTGAAAAAATCGAGCTGCTGGCTGAACTGGACAATTTCGTCAGCAGGACAGCGATAGACAGCCTGATGAATCTGGGGCGGTCGCGGCGGGAGGTGCTGATAAATCAGATTGCTGGAGCGATCGCCCGTTCCAGGCTGAAAGCCGATAATGGCCGAGCGAAATTCGGTTTTGAGCATGGCAAAGATCTGGGGCTGCTGCTCTCGTAGTTCCGCTAAGGACAAGCCTAAAGCTCTAGCTCGGTGGACTGAATCAATCGGGCTAGTGGTGGCGTAATAGACTACGGCATAAATTTGATTGCCGGATTCCTCATCCACCGACTTGACCCAGCTCCCGAAAGGAGGCATTGCCGGAAAGCTGAGGTCTTCAGGCTCTAGGCACTGAGATAAGAACTCGGTCGTTGCCGTTTCGATCACCTCAGCAATGTGATCAGCATGGCGAGCCTGGGTCGAAAATTGCGGCAGGGGAAGACGCATATTAATTTTGCCGCCTCAAGAGGAAACCACTACTTTTTACCGCGTTTGTCTACCAGTTCTAGGTCAGACAGACGAAAGGTTACAAGCTTGTCCCAGTTACCGCCTTCAAACAGGACGGCGACTTTACCATCGCTGATTCGCTGTACCTGGCCTTCAAAGCCGTAGTAAGTGTCGTCGAGATTCACAACTTTGACGGGAGAACCTGGCAAAATCATATTCAATCGCTGTCGCAATAGCCTTTCATTGATTAAGCTTACAGTCTAAATTCACAAATTGTAAGCTTTTCCTGAGGTGGAGTGCCGTTGGCAAGGCTGAGTTGAGCGATCGCCCAAAGCTGCTCAAAAGTGACTGTCATCTTTGAGAACAGGGATTGTCAGCTTGAAGCAGAGAATTCTCAGACGTGGGCTGATGATAAGTCTTTCGAGACAGAGGACACAGGCTGAATTTCAATATCGCGAGCGATCGCCTCGGCCAATACCTCACAGTCTCGCTGCGCAGCCCACACTTCTAGCTCGAGATTGTCGGCTCCCGCCACCCTAATTGCGAGAGTATCGGCTGAAATGTGGCAGGTCGTCGTTGAGACTCGCTGGTTTCTAGTTTTGTCGAGACTGACCGCTATCCTGAGAATGCCTGAGAGCGTTTTGACCACCTGGCGATGGGCTTTGGATAAACGTTTGAACTTTTTGTGCTTTTTGCTAGGGGCTGCTTTGCAGTGATAGCGAGTGAGGTGCCCGATCAGCAAAACCTCCTCGTCTGTAAAGCCGCGCGGATCGGTGCGGTTGATGATATAGCGCGAATTTTTGTGGTGTTTCCGAAACGAAATAAACTGGCCAATATCGTGCAGAAGGGCCGCATATTTCAGCAAATCGCGTTCAAATTCGCCGTATTCATGTAGTTCCTGCGTTTGATCAAATATCTGCAGGGCCAGATGGGAAATATGACTGTTTTGCTGCCAGTCAGACTGATATTTCTGCGCCAGTTGAGCAACTTTGCGGTATCGCAAATCGCTCTGAATCGGAAACGTGGCGACTTCATGAGAATGCCGTTCCAAATAGTCTAAGATCATCCCTTCTCGCAGGGAGGCATCACAGAGGGTAATTTCTTTAACGCCCGCCATCTTCAGTAACTGCGCCAGCAGCACGCCGCCCAGATGAATCGCATCTGCCCGTTTGTCGTTGATGCCTTTGACCTTGGTGCGATCTTTCATCGCTCTCTCCAGCAAATCTGCGGTGAGATCTTCAATATCCTTGAGCCGCACGACCTCAGCATTAACCGAGCGCAATGACTCACCCTTAGCTTTCAAATGAGCGGCCTCACCCAGGGTACGAATCGTACCGGATGTACCGACTACTCGCTCAAAGCCGATCTCCTGAATCTGGTCGAGGGTTTGCTGCGCGACAAAGCGGATATGGGCTTCCAGCACTCCCCGGCTTTCACTGCCCACCGGGCCTTTGTCCTCAAACATATCCAGCAGCCGCTGCACCCCCAGCTGAAGACTGTCACCAAACAGTACTTCTTGCTGATTGCCTAAAACAGCTTCGGTGCTGCCACCACCAATATCAAAAACCAGCGCGGTGTCATTTTCCAGAGCAATGGAGTTGCGGACGGCTAGAAAAATTAGACGGGCTTCCTCTTTTCCAGAGATGATGCGGGGAGCCAGCCCTGTCTGCTGCACTACCGCGTCCATAAAGGCTTCGCCATTTTGCGCCTCACGGATGGCGCTGGTGGCGGCGGTGATTATTTCATCAACCCCTGTTTGCTCGGCTAAATGGACATAGCGGCTAATGGTTTCTAAGCCCGCGGCAAAGGCGCGATCGCTCAGTCGATTGGTAGCAAATACCCCAGCCCCTAGCTTGACCATCTCTTTTTCGCGATCGATCACCTCAAAGTGACGCTGGGCGATCGCCTCCACAATAATCATGTGAATGGAGTTGGTGCCAATATCGATCGCGGCAAGCTTCATAGTTGGGCTTGGTCCTAGGCTTCAAAGCCATCATAGTCCGCCGCCTCCCCTTCTTTGTAGCGCCGCTGAAAAGTGTCCCAG
The DNA here is from genome assembly GCA_010671965.1 of Leptolyngbya sp. SIO4C5. Taxonomy (GTDB): domain Bacteria; phylum Cyanobacteriota; class Cyanobacteriia; order Phormidesmidales; family Phormidesmidaceae; genus Sphaerothrix; species Sphaerothrix gracilis. The sequence goes on along the minus strand of JAAHIC010000239.1, from coordinate 749 downwards.
CCTGAGGTAGGAGATAGCAGCCCCTCAGGCAGCAAGTTCTGCAGCCAGCGCTCGTAGCAGCTTAGCGCCCTCACCTTGCCAAGCACTCCCATGCATACAGGCTAAGACTCTCGGCTCAGTTGAGGCCAGTCGCTCCAACATCTCCGGCCCGTTTTTCGTATGCGAATAGTAGTCCATCTGTTGCCGGAATGTCTCACTCGGCCCCAGAATATCGGATTCAGTTAGAGGGGGTAAGTCTGCGCCTCCCTGGGTGAAGAGATCTCCGCAAAACAATGTCTTCGTCGTCTCTTCCATCAGATGGCCGCACTCCCAAGCATGAGGCAGATGCGGCATATCAAACCACCGAACCGCGTGTTTTCCCGTAGCAAGAACCTCCCCATCAGCCAAAACCTGGGGAGCCTTATCGGCAAGATCTTCAATTGATACCATTGCTGCAACCCTGCCGCAGACTGGAACAGCGTGGGGAGCAGCAGCTAGCCGCTGATTAAGTGAGCCGCACTCGTCTGCCTCTACGTGAGAAAATGCGACATATTTGAGCCTCTCCACAGGAATTACTTTGGCAACAGCCTCATAGACGAGCTGAAACATTTTGCGGGGGCCAGTGTGAAACAGCAGCGGCGCTTCATCAACAATGAGGTACTGATTAAACGAAAAGCCTGGTACTGGGGTATTTATGCGGTAAATACCATCAGCGACTAGCTGCTGCTCCCCACGCTGTTCCAGTCTGCGGCAGGGTTGCAGCAATGGTA
>JAAHIC010000238.1 GCA_010671965.1 Leptolyngbya sp. SIO4C5 | reverse complement strand
TCTGGGCTTTGCCCGGCGGCTTTGTGGACTACGGCGAAGCGGTTGAAACTGCCGCCTGTCGCGAAGCTCAGCCTAAAGGCTCGTGCTGCCGCTCAACCAGGATAATGGGCCGATGCGGTCGATCAATGAGTTCAATAATGAGATCAACCGTGGGCGCTGGATTTCGATAAGTCACTAAAGCTACGTTTCCTCACTCATCACTACTTATGCCTGAATAGGCGCTGAATCTTTAAGGAGATAAGAAATCAGTTTTCAACCGCCTCTGTCAGAGGTTAGTTTTGAGAGAATATCACCGTCTTCTAACTATTGGTAGTTAGCCGCAACAGGTTTTCTCGTTTATGAGTAATCCTGGTACCAATAGCTCTTTTTGACAGCTCATTGTCAAGATACGCTGCCGTTTAATTCGCTAGGAGATCCTATGCCCTTTTCCAGATCAAGTGGTGTTTTATTACATCCCACTTCTTTACCCGGTCGATTCGGCATGGGAGATTTAGGGCCAGATGCCTATCGGTTCGTCGATTTTTTAACTGAAGCCGGGCAGCAGGTTTGGCAGGTTTTGCCATTGGGGCCAACCGGACACGGTAATTCGCCCTACATGTCCTACTCTTCAATGGCGGGTAATCCTCTACTGATTAGCGTAGAGCAGCTACGCGATCGCGGCCTGCTTGGCCAAGAAGACTTAGATGGCTTCCCCCAGCTAAACGCGGATCAGGTGGATTTTGAAGCCGTGCTGCAGTCGAAGATGCCGCTGCTAGAGAAAGCCGCGAGCCGGTTCAAGGATCAGGCTAGCGAGCAGGATCGAGCTGATTTTGATCAGTTTTGCCAAGAGCGTGACTTTTGGCTAGATGATTACGCTTTCTTCATGGCGCTGAAGCAGGCGCATGGCGGCGCCAGTTGGGATCAGTGGGATGAGGCGATCGCCCGGCGACAGCCAGAGGCGCTAGCTGAGTGGCACACCAAGCTCTCGCCCATTGTTTTCTTTCACAAGTATCTGCAATTTGAATTTTTCCGGCAGTGGTGCGCCCTGAAAGGCTATGCCAATGAGCACGGTATTCAGATCTTGGGGGATATGCCGATCTATGTGGCCCATGACAGCGTTGATGTTTGGGCCTTTCCCCACAACTTTATGATTGATCCTGAAACCCTCACGCCCGCTGAAATGGCTGGGGTGCCGCCGGACTACTTCAGCGAAACCGGCCAGCTCTGGGGCAACCCTACCTACAACTGGGAAGCGGTGAAAGAGCGAGGCTTCCGCTGGTGGCTACAGCGGATTAAGTCACTGCTGGACTATGTAGATCTGATTCGTATTGACCACTTTCGCGGCTTTGAAGCCTACTGGGCGGTGAAGGAGGGAGAAACTACGGCGATTAATGGTGAGTGGATTACTGCGCCAGGAGAGCTGTTTTTCCAAACGGTGAAGGAAGAACTGGGTAGCCTGCCGATTCTGGCCGAAGACCTAGGCATTATTACGCCAGAGGTGGAAGCCCTGCGGGACAAATTTGAGTTTCCGGGGATGAAGATTTTGCAGTTTGCCTTTGGCTCGGACTGCAACAATCCTTACCTGCCCTTTAATGTACCGACCAACTGCGTCATCTATACGGGCACCCACGACAACGACACCACTGTTGGCTGGTTTGAGAAAGCGAATGATTACGAACGAGGACGGGTGCTGCAGTACCTGGGCTGCATCAGCGAAGACGGCATTCATTGGGATATGATTCGGCTGGCGCTGACCTCGGTGGCAGACTGTGCCATTCTGCCGATGCAGGATCTCTTAGGACTAGACAGCAGCGCCCGCATGAACAGCCCCGGCAAGGCCGACGGCAACTGGCTCTGGCGCTATCGCTCTGAAGTGCTGACCGACGAGCTGCGCGATCGCTTTAGAGACTTGACCATGCTGTGTCGGCGGGCACCCGCTCACTGGCACTGTTAGGTAGACTGTGGGTAGAATAAACGCTTTTGACTTCACAAATCTGCGATGTCTTGGCCATCTATCCGACGCTACCTAATTCTAATCGGCCTAGCTGTGGCGGGCAGCCTTGTTGGTTTGGCTGCCTGCCGCACTGCGCCTAATCCAGATGAGCCTGTCCAGCCAGAAACCCGGCAGTCTACGGTAAATCAATCTGCGGTTGACCCGCAGCCCTAACGCACCGGCAGTTTCTCCGCCTAGCTATTGGGATTCTGTCGCAGCGGTGCTAAGGCTCAAATAGCTGACCGACCAGTTTGACAACGTTTTGCCGGGGCAGCAGGCGCGGCAAGGCAGCGACAACTTTGTTGCTAAAGCTGCCAGTGACAACTGTGGACTGGCCCTGCTTCAGCGCCTTGAGCGCGTCTTTCACTACCTCTTCGGAGGAGTCATAGTTTTGCCCCATGCGTTCTGCCATCGAGTCCGGAAAATTAGCGCGATCGGCAAACTGCGTGCGTGTCGGCCCCGGACAGACAGCTAAGACTTTAATGCCCTTATCCTTATTCTCTGCCCACAGGGCCTCGCTAAAGCTAAGCACAAACGCCTTAGTTGCAGCGTAGATAGACATGTAGGGAATAGGCTGAAAGGCTGCGGTTGAAGAAACGTTGATGATATAGCCTGATTGCTGCTGCAGCATCGCGGGCAAAAACTGATGGGTCAAGTCCACTAGCGCCATCACGTTAAGCTGCACCATTTGCAGGTGCGTTTGCTTGTCTACCTGAGCAAACTTACCGTAGCGACCAAAGCCGGCATTATTAATCAACCAGTCTATAGTTAGCCCTTTGGCGGCGACTGCTGCCGCAACGGCCTCAGCCGCGTTGGACTCCGTCAGGTCTTGGGTAATTACGTGGGCTTGAATATCATGCTGAGCGGCCAGCTGCTGGGCGATCGCTTTTAGCTGCCCTTCTGAACGGGCCACCAGCACAAGATTGTATTTTTGGGCGGCGAGGGCACGGGCGAAGGCAGCCCCAATCCCGGCTGAGGCTCCTGTAATTAGAACAGTTGTCATCTAGTTACCTTCAAGCCTTATACAACAGGTAGCTCAGCCACATCCGACCCCATAGACGAAATCACAGTCTGGGCGAAATCAGCCTTCTCTTTGGGGCTGAGCGCCTGCAATGACTGCCAAAGGGTTTTAGCCTCATCTGTCAGCGAGTATTCACTGGGAGGCGTGACGGCTGCGCGCTGCTCTGCGGCTTGAGCCAGCTCGTACCAGAAAGCTAGCTGCATATTGCGATCGAGGCTGTTGTAGCCGCGACCAAAGCGGGTATCCGCGCCCGCCACAATATCCTGCATGATGGCAAGGCGGCTGGTTTTATCTATCTGCAGAAACTCCTGCAAAAATAGCTGGGCTGTCTGTGGCGTCATCTGCTCAGAAGTTTCTACTTCTTCCTGCTTCTCCATCTGCTGAAAGATTTGCCACAGCAAAAAAAGCTGATCGTCTACAGATAGCTGCTTGAACTGTTGGGTGAGATTTTTCATCTGGGACTGGTCGGTTGCCATAGGTTTTGCTTCCTCGATTCGCTGAGTGACTTGAGCAGGTTGTTTTTAATCTGCAGCAGAGATCGTTGTTGATGGGTTCAGTTACAAAGCCAAGCATCTCCGTCAGCTTGAGCATCACGAGAACTTAAATCTCTGCTTTAGCAGCAAATTAACGCCTAATCGCAGCTACAGACATCCCGCTGGAGACGGGAACTCCGGTTTAGTTATCCCTAAGACCAGGGTTCTAGAAAATCGGGATACAGGGTCAGTCCACCATCGATGAACAGGGTTTGTCCGGTGATGTAGCTTGCTTCATCCGAGGCGAGAAAAGCCACAGCCGCCGCCATCTCTTCCGGATTGCCTACCCGCCGCATGGGAATATGAGCCTCTACCTTAGCCCGTTCATCCGGCTTGTTGGCCCAGTCATTGATGGGAGTGGCGGTGGCACCGGGGCCGATGGAATTGATGCGAATGCCCTTGGGCGCATACTCCAGCGCCAGCGTCCGGGTCATGTTTTCCAACCCGCCTTTGCTGACGGAATAGCCCACATACTGAGGCCGGGGAATAATTTCGTGGACGCTGGAGTTGTTGATAATGATGCCGGGCTTGTCCTGGGCTAAAAAATGCTGGATGGCGCGGCGAGCACAGAGATAAGCTCCCTTCAGATTGACGGCTAGCATCCGGTCAAACTTATCAATTTCAATTTCGTGGGAAGGGCCTGACATTTGAATACCGGCGTTGTTGACCAAAATGTCCAAGTCGCCAAAATTCGCCAGCGTTTGCTCAAACATACTGGCGACATCATCTGGCTGGGAGACATCGGCCTGAATCACCATGTCTTTGACGCCGCAGCCCTGAATCTCGCCACAGGCCTGATCAATTAGCGCCTGAGTTTCGGCTGCCTCTTCCTCACCGCTGTAGTAGTTGATAGCAACGTTGGCCCCTTCCTGCGCAAATCGCACCGCGATCGCCCGGCCAATGCCGGTAGAAGCGCCCGTCACCAGTACGTTCTTACCCTTTAGCCCTTTCATAAGTAAGCGTCCCCAGTAAAATCCCTGGTTAGCTTACGGCTTTGAGCGCCCTGACACCTCATGCTACAGGTGTAGATTGGAGCGACTAGCCTAAAGGCTAACCTGGCTTAGAGACTAATCGGATCGAGGGCGTATTCCTGCCAGGATCGCTGATAGCGCTCGACAATAAAGGGGCGCAGCACGACCTGAGGCGGACAGCCTGCCCGTACGTCAACTCGGAGAAACGAGTAGGGATGTCGCTTTTGGGAGCCGTGACCGTTACGTCCGGCAAAGCAGTGAGACTTCGCGACCACCCGGCTCTGATCGTCTGTAAGCGCTTCTGTTAGCACTGATCCCTCGGGTCGCTGCCGCCGCAAACTGTAGCCGCTGCCGCCACAGACGACCCAGTTAAGATGGGCATCCCCGTGACCTGTCTCCGCCGTTTTGAGATATTCAAAGCAGTGGGCGTGGCCAGAGATGATGAGGTTGACCAAGGGCTGACTGGGCGGGCGATCGCCTACCGCCTGCTCTACTCCGTCAAGTACCTGCCGCAGCCGCTGCCGAATCGCCAACGTTTGCCCCTGGTACCACTTAGTTGCCTCAGTGACGTAGGGAGGATGATGAAAGTAGATGACTCGGCCTCTGACGTCAGGATCTTGCCAGGACTGAATTAGGCGAGTTTGCAGCCAGTTGAGCTGCTCGGTATCCACATCGGACTGCTGCCGATCGGCGTTGAGCTGCTTTTCAATATCGCGGATTTGCTCCTCAACCTGCTCGACCTTGCCGTAAAGATCGTTGGCTTCATCACTGTCGGCCTCCTCCGGCAGACTTTCTAAGTCGGTGGCCTGGTTTAGCAACTGCTGCTTGCGGCTAATGAGCTGCTGTCGCCGCGCAGTAAGCTGCTGCTGGGTAATTTGCCAGGCATCTAGATCCTCTAGCGGCAGCGGTGCATTGAAGGTGTTGGAGTCGAGGGCAAAAAAATCAATACCGCCAACCCGGAAAGAATAGTAGCGGTTGGGCAGGCGAGTGAACTTTTCTGGCTGATAGCGTAAGCAGCAGTGGCTTGCCGTTTTGGCCGTATAGTGGCGATCGAGGTGGCGGCTGAGGGCGTCCCCTTCTTTGGTCAGCAAGTAGTCGAGGAAAGCCCTAGCATAAGCATCACCCTTGCGAGAACCATGCCAGCCCACGTCAAGATCGAGCTGATAGCGCAGCAGCCGCCGGACGGGGAGTAGCGACTGGGCGATCGCCCCGAAAACAAAGGGCAAATCGTAATAGTCATGGTTGCCGGGGACTGGCAAGAAGGGGTAGTTGAACACCATGCGATCGTAGGCAATTTGATCGGGATCTGCCCCGCCAACCAAAAACTCCCGGTAGGGCTGAATAAAATTTTGCGGGTATTGTTCGCTGGAGCCAACCAGATAGATCACATCCCCCGTGTGTAAGACGAAGCGACACTGATCTCGCTGCTTCAGCAGGCTTTTGGCCACCTGGCGCTGAGGATTGTCGCCGCGATGGTAGCCAGAACCGCTGTCGCCAATGACCAAAAAGGAAAATTCAGGATTGTCCGTATCCGGTGCTTCAATAACTAGCTGGGTCTGATCAATTTCTCGCTTGAGTACAGACGGATGCTGCCAGCGGACACGCTCCTTCATGCGGTCGATCTTAAGCGCGATCGCCGGATCGGTGACAAATTTCATTCAGTTCAAAAAATAGCAAGTTTTAAATATAAAAGTCTGATAACGCTACAAAGGCAGCCGGTAAAGCTGTTTTGCCAAAACAGGATATTTCTTGGCAAAAGCGTTTCAAAGCTAAATTAATATATATACGAATGAATGACGGTGGTAAAGCACCCTGAGGTTAATCTTAAACTGGGCCGGATTGAGGAGTATGAGCAGAAAGCACCTGCCTAGGCAAAGCAGCGAGCCTTGGCTTGGTTAGCTTTAACATACTGGTCAATTAGCTGCTGGGCCTCCATCTCAGAAGCGACAGAGTAATTAACAGCAAAGCGATGACGTTTCTTTTGGCAGCTTGTCGCTGTAGCGGGTTCCCAAAGCTTCAACCGGAGCCTGCCATTAATATTAACCAACTGATAGAAAACGGTATGTCTTTTCATGAGTTGAGGTTTTAATAACTTTTTAGATGATAATATTACTGACTTTGAAAAGCCTCTATCTTTATACGTAACTCTAGATTCAACTATTGCTTTCGTTAAAACTAACTAATAAGAACAAGCGGCTCAAACCCGGAGATTACCTAACTTCGTTCATTTGCTATCGAAATATACTGACTTGCTTCAAAAAGCCTTTATAAAGTCAGCTTAATTTTAAAATCACTGTGAATCCAAATTAATTTGGGAACTTTTTGTGAGGCCAAATTATATTGATAAGTTTGCCA
>JAAHIC010000237.1 GCA_010671965.1 Leptolyngbya sp. SIO4C5 | reverse complement strand
TTCTAGCAAGAGGGTGACACGTTGCTCAGCTTGCCCAGAAAACTCATAGGCATCGTAGAAGCTGCCATTGCTCAGCGTGTCATCCCCATCCTGGAGGACTCCCTCAACCTGCAGTAGAGGCGGCTGCGGACGGGGAGTTTGTGCCAAAGCAGGGGCGGAGCGACCTGGCATAAGCATGGGCATAGTCAACGCCAGCAGCGTGATGACTCGTCGGCAGGGTGACATAGCTAGAAACCTCTGTAGGGGAGAACATTGGCGATAGAAAGATAGAGCTGAGATCCAATCGGCCCTGCTATTGTGGCGACTGCCGCATCAGCACTCTACGCTTTTCAATCAGCTCTATCTGTGCCAGGGCTAGCCTATGCACAGTCACCTGACCGAAAGCTGCAAAGCCTTTCTTTCTCCTTTCTATCCGCCGCCACCAACTCCTCGCCAGTAATGTTTTCTTTCTTAGTAGCCGCGGGCCAATTCCAGCGCCTCATTTAATCAAAAATGCATAGGGTCATCACAGCGCGGATAGACCTGGATGATTGCCGCGGACGATAGCATGGTTCGCAAGCTGAGGTAAACGCTCAAGAGCAGCAACGATGGAAGATCGCGCCCCCTATTGGCAACAAATCCGCTTAACCAGTGGCGGAGATATCAAGCGGCTTGTCCAGCCTGCAGCCCAAGCCTTTCTCCGTCGCCTAGAGGCCGAACTAGACTCAGACAGTCCCTCTGAGCGGACATTGCAGCAGCGTTTAATGACAGCCTACTGCAGCTCCTCCCCAGATCAAGCGCTGGCAGAAGCCTGTCTGCGCAACTTCATCACCCACGTCCTGCATCAGCGCTGCCTTACCCTCGCCAGTCGGTTTGGTCGGGGCCAGTTCAATCCCAATGGCCTCATCGCTCAAACTCCCTTCACTGCCATTGAGCTATTCTGCTGTGTCTTCGAGTCGCCTCTCGCTTCATCCCCTACCCAGGAAGAAACTGACCGAGAGTTCTACGACCCGCTGATTACGAAAATCCTCACCAGCTTCGACCCGGATAAAGGCAGCCTGGCCACCTGGTGTACCACTCGCTTTCAGGGCAGCCGCGCCGTCAAGCGGTTTTTGCGAGAACATGGCATCGTCTTAGAGACTGACTGGCAACTGCTGTGCCGCATCCGCCTAGGTAAACTTCAACGCCTTCTGACTGCGGCGAACTGCACGACTGCCGAAATTGAAGCCCACATCCAGCTTCTCACGGCCTTCCATAACGTCTATCGCACCCAACTCGATGAGCAGCGTCAGGCCAATCCCAGCCGCCGCCCCTACCCGGCCCCAACCGAACAACAGTTACTTCAGATCAGCCACAGCCTCTCACTGCCGACACCAGCAGACGCCCCCACCCTCCGCAGACGGCTGAAACAGCTAGCTCAATATGTGCGCCAAGACCGCTGCCGCGGCCCTTCCTCCCCGAAGACTGCTACCTCAGCGGTTACTCCCGACCGGGCTGTTGAAGAACTTTTAGAGAGCTACTGTCAGCCTTGCCTGGTTCAAGCCGTTGAGCAGACGGTTGAGCAGCGATTAGTCCACCTGCAGCAAAAACGTAAGGGAGCGACTAAAGCCGATCAGTTCCTGCAGGCGCTAACGCTGTTTTACTGCGAAAGCCAGCCGATGAAAGAGATTGCGGCCGTTGTTGGTCTGCGAGATCAGCCCAGCGTTAGCCGGCTGCTAAAACGAGACGATCTGCAAGCCGATATCCGCCGCCAGGTGCTGGACTGTCTACTCCAGCGGGTTTGCGCCTTGGCTACAGCCGCTCAATCTCCAGCTCGCTTGCAAAGGCTCGACCAGCAAATTTCCGCTTTCCTAGAACCCTATGTTGAGGGCCTCATTGCTGCCGACCAGCGAGAAGGCTACACCAGCAAGCACCGGCAGATGACGAGTGCTTACGCGACCCAACTCTGTCACTGTGCCACCGCCCGGAGAAACCGATCATGACGACACCATTCACTTGGCTAGATAACTGGATAGCCGTAGAGCCTACTCGCGAAGCTATCCCCCTGGATACAGACCAACTTGACCTTTCCCATCTGCCAGCCCAAGAGCGCTGGGCTTACCGCTTGCAGCAGCTAGCTGTGCAAGGCTTTGAGCGCTGGCTGCAGGGACGAGAACCTAGCTTATCTTGTCAGCGTCTGGGCAGCCCCGCAGACATAGCAGCGTCCTTGCAGGTTGGCCCATTTCGAGTCTGCTTGATGCCTACAAGCCTCGCTGATGACGAAGTGGCTATTCCTCAAGCTGTTATCAATCAACCAGACACTGCAGCTCACTTCTATGTAGCAATTGCTATTGACGAAGAGGCTGAAGTGGCCAGCCTAGTTGGCTTTTTACCCTATGGCCAACTCGCCAGTCTCTGCGCTGACCTTTCCGCCGATGCCGACCAGACCTATCCACTTCCTACCGCCGAACTCAACTTTGAGATCAATACGCTACTCCTCTTCTTAAAATGTCTCTCGCCCAGTGCCATCACCTTGCCAGCGACTGCGGTAGCTCCCCAGCCTGAGCTTCCCTCACGGGTGGAGGCCATTCGCCAGCCTCTGGCTAACGCTGGCAGATGGCTGCAGCGGCAGGCTGACGAGCTTTTGCCTCGCACCGGCTGGCAGCCCATTCCGGCTATGGCACTGCGGTGGGATACCTCGTCAGTTCGGGAGCAGCTCACTGCCGCTCTGCAGCACAATGCCTTGCCAACATTGCCAGCAGAGGCAGGTGTTACATACCAAGTAATCACGGTAGCCGGTCGCACGCTCCGCCTGTTTGCTGCTGTGTGGCCTTTATCTGAGAGAGCGGGAGACTGGATGCTGCTTGTGGTTCTATGCCCTGTGCCTGATCAGGCTTTTCCGCCTGGCTTATCTCTGGTCATCGATGAAATTACCCCCTCGCAGCCCCGCGTGGAATTAGTCCGTGAAACCCTCGCCGCCGAGAACCCCAGATCTGCCCTGTTTGCTCAGGTCAAAGGCGATCGCCATGACGTTTTCAACATTGTGATTGCTGCCGCAGGTGGCGAGCAGTCCTGGTCTGCAGCCCTTGAATTTCAGCCGGAGGTATAGGCGATGACGTTCCCTCGTGTATTTCAACTCAGCATTCAGCGCATTGACCATCGATGTACGTTCGAGCTTTCTGGAGGTGCGACTCCGCGCCAAACCTGTCAGATTGACTATCCCAGCGACCTCGACTCGCTATACCAAGCCTGGCACAATGCCTATTTAGGCTATTATCAGCAACTACCTCCGTACGATGCCTATTTGGAAGATCAATACCAGCTGCGGGGCGAAAAAGTCACCAGCGGTCAGATCTCATCTGAACCTATCCCAGCAGCTGGCAGTCCCCGCAAGCATCTAGTAGAAGCTGAAGTCCGCCTGCTAGATACCTTTCACCGCTGGCTCAGGTCTGTCGAACTCTACGATATTCGAGCCGCAATTGCCAAAGCCGTTCATCACGAGCCTGGCGTTGAACCCCACTGGGTCGATGTTTGTTTGCGTTGTTCTCCCTTGAACTTGGCTAGGCTGCCCTGGGAGACTTGGGAAATTGGCACAGAGCTGGGAATACCTCGCCGAATTCGCATTGCCCGGGAGCCTCAGAATATTCGCCATGACGTGACTCAGCCTATTCGCCGCCAGGCCAGAATACTAGCCATTGTCGGCGGTGGTGAAGGGCTGAATCTTGAAAAAGATATTGAAGCAATTTCCTCACTCAAATCCATTGCCAGAGTGAAACTGTTTGATTGTCAACGAGAAGGTAATTCTTCAGAACTACTTCAGAAAATTTGTCAGAAAATTGAGAACCCTAAAGGCTGGGATATTCTCTTTTTTGTCGGTCATAGCAACGAATCGCCTCTCACAGGCGGTGAGATTCGCGTGTCTGGCACTCTTTCCCTCTCTATTAGAGATATTGAGTCCTCGCTGAAAGTTGCCAAACAAAATGGCCTGCAGTTTGCTGTCTTCAACTCCTGTCAGGGCCTCGACCTAGCCAAATCGCTGATTAACCTGGGACTCAGTCAGGTGGCCATCATGCGAGAGCCAATTCATGACCGGGTTGCTCACCTGTTCATCAAACAGTTTCTCATCAGCTTGGCAGGCTATAAAGATGTTCACGAGGCGCTGCTTGATGCCTGCGAATACCTCAAGCAGCAGGACAACAAACTGCGCTATCCCTCCGCTTATGCGGTCTCTTCCCTCTTTCGTCATCCTAGCGCTGAACTCTTTCGCATACAGCCCTTTAGCTGGTCCCATCGCTTCCAACGTCGTCTGCCAAAGCGCGGTGAAGCCATTGGTCTCGCGGCTTGCTTGCTAGCGAGTTTGTTACCGCCGGTTCAAGAACTGCTCTTAGATGGACGGCTCTGGGCGCAAGCGCGTTACCGCCAGCTGACAGGTGATATTCCTAGCCAAGTGGAAGCGCCCATCCTGCTTGTACAAATAGATCCTCAGTCGCTCGCGGTGGCTGAGATCGAAAACCCTCGTCCCATACCTCAAGATTATCTGGCCGATATCATCGAGGCCTTGACCGACCGAAATGCATCGATTGTAGGCATTGATTATCTGCTTGATGATGCAGAAGCTGAACCAACACCTGAGCAACGAGCCCAGCTTAAACAAGCCATCGCTCAGACTGCTCAAAGTCAGACTCAACTGGTCTTTGCCTACGATGCAACTGAGACGGCAGAATACACCCGCCAGGGATTTGTCAGCGACGCACTCATCGACTTTGACCAGGCTCGCCACGGCGATATCAACTTTTACCCCACGCTGCTCGATTTGCCAGCCAGCAGCATAAGATGCGGTTCTAACGAGCTGATTTGCCCATTTGCCTATGAAGTTGCTCGCCTCTATGCTGAGCCATCTTCGGCGCAGACAACGACACCTCTAGTCCAAAGCGAAGCCGGTTCATCTGCTATCTCCTGGGAGCAGACCACCGCGTCTCTGCCGCTCCAAACAGCTGCCTCTGCGCCCGACCATTTGTTTGGCATTACCAGCTTTTCGGAGCTGTTCCTGCAAGCCTGGTTCCACCCTGTTCTAGACTTTTCGCTGCCACCAGATAAGGCTTATCGCACTATTTCGGCCTGCGAGCTGCTGGAGCAATGCTTAGGCGAGGGCAATCGCTTGAGGGACTTAACCGATATGGCTGTGCTGATTGTCCCCGGCGGCTACGAGGAGGCAGGCATCGATGAGTCAGACAGCGACCAACTGCCTCTACCGGCAGCCCTGTCGGTCTGGCAGCGAAATAGCTTCACTGGTGGCGAAGCCCATGCCTATATGCTGCACCACCTGCTGACAGATCATCGGGTTTATCCTATCCCCGATTTGTTCATGGTTTTGCTGATGGCAATCTTGGCCAAAGAGCTGCGGTTGCTGATCTCTCATCACCCCTGGCACCGTCAGAGGTGGGCGATCGCTATTGTCCTGGCGTCGGCCTATGGATTGGCGTGTCTTGAGATTTTCCGGGCGGCTGGAATTGTCGTGCCAATTGTTCTGCCTACGGCGGTGCTGTGGCTATATGCCTACCTGGTTTACCGCTCTGGCTCTGAGTATCGTTTACCCAGCTATGGTTCGATCTGAATTTCGGTTAAAGCCGGCACTCGTTGCTCTTCTCCGGATATCAGGAGTGTAACGGTGATGCTTGGAGATAAAGGACCAGGTCTGTGGTGCATCGAATCAATCAGTAGTCATTTCTTCCCCCTATTTTCCCCTTCATAAGGAGCCTCCATCAATGAAACTCAAGCAACAACGACACCTCGTAGGAGCGATCGCCCTAACTATCGCTATTGCCTCTGCGCTACCCTTGCATGCTGCCGTTGAGCAACGCTTCCTCACTGTTTCACTAGAAGATGCAACCACCCAGCTTGCGGCCTCTTGGAGTGAGATCTGGCAGAGGCTACGACGCAAGGAAGTCCCCGGTGGCTCACGTGGGGCTCGTAACCAACCCACTGTCTGTGCTGTTGTTCCAGGAGCACTGATTGACGAAGACACCGACGAGTTCAGTTCGCTCAAAGTTTGGAGCTTGAACCCGGTGTTTGTCTGGCAGGGAGAATGGTCGCGGCTGGAGGTTTTTCACTCTCGAAACCACCAAATCTTACTCAGCCAGGAACTCTCTTCCGAAGATCGCCATTTGGTCTACAGCGATGTAGCGGAGGCTATGCCCCTAGAACCCGGAGGTGCCTACTACTGGAAGCTGTCGCGAGAAGGCTCAGATGACCAAGAACTCGTCTTCGGCGAAACAACTTTCCGGACGCTAGATGAGGAGGCTAGGAAAGAACTGGAGGCTGCATTAGCAGATAAGCTTGCAGGGGTTGATGACCCGGAAAGTGCGCTGAGTCAGCGGGTGTATTTCCTTGCCGAGCAGGATTTGTGGGCTGATGTGTTCCGCGAACTCCACACAGCCGATGAGTTACCGGCTGAGCTAGAGGCGCTTAAAGATGAGATTGCTGGCCATGATTTTTGTCAGCAGTCGAGCGTTATGGGGCTAGCTCACTAATAATCTGTGGGGTTCCGATATTGCATAGGCTTGCGGCGACGCAGATAGTCTTGATTGAAAGGCTGAAGCCGAGCATGCTACAAACAGTCTTGTTGTCATGCTCGGCTTCAGCTCTATTCAGGCTTGCTTTGCCAACGTTCTTCCCTCCAGAGGTTCTCAGCTATGTCACCCTGCCGACAAGTCATCACGCTGCTAGCGCTGACTATGCCCATGCTTATGTCGGGTCATTCCGCCCCTGCTTTGGCACAAACTCCCCGTCCGCAGCCGCCTCTACTGCAGGTCGAGGGGGCGCTTCAGGACCGGGATGACACGCTGAGCAATGGCAGCTTCTATGATGCCTATGAGTTTGTGGGGCAAGCTGAGCAACGCGTCACTATCTTGCTAGAG
>JAAHIC010000236.1 GCA_010671965.1 Leptolyngbya sp. SIO4C5 | reverse complement strand
GACAGCAGTCCTTCAGCGCACCCAAGCTCCCGAAAAAGTAGTTACAGGCCCGTCAGAATCTATGCACCACGTGGTAATCATCGGTGGCGGTTTTGGTGGCCTTTATGCAGCTAAATCTCTGGGCAAAGCTCCAGTCAAGGTAACGCTGATTGACAAACGCAACTTCCACTTATTTCAGCCACTGCTTTATCAGGTGGCAACAGGTGGACTCTCAGCCGGAGATATTTCTTCGCCACTGCGCTCGGTGCTCAGCGACCAGAAAAACACCCGCGTCCTGATGGGCGAAGTTATCCGCGTCAATCCTGATGAGCGCCAGGTATTCCTCAAGAACGGTGAAGTTGTGCCCTACGATAGCCTGATTGTGGCTACAGGCGTCAGTCATCACTACTTTGGCCGGGACGAATGGGCGGACATTGCCCCTGGCATGAAGACGGTTGAGGATGCGCTAGAAGTGCGGCGACGGATTTTCCTGGCTTTTGAAGCGGCTGAGAAGGAAACTGATCCGCAAAAGCGTAAAGCCCTGCAAACTTTTGTGGTTGTAGGCGGCGGCCCGACTGGCGTGGAGCTAGCCGGGGCGTTAGCTGAACTGGCCTTAGGGACGCTCAAGGAGGACTTCCGCAACATTGACACAACGCAGACTAAAATCCTGCTGGTCGAGGGTATGGATCGGGTGCTGCCGCCCTATCCGGCTGAACTCTCAGCCAAGGCCCAAAAGTCGCTGGAAAAGCTAGGGGTCACGGTTCAGACGAATTCCCTAGTGACTAACATTGAAGGCGATATCGTCACGATTAAAAGCGGCGATCAGCTAGAGCAGCTCCAGGCCTATACCGTTCTGTGGGCGGCAGGCGTTAAGGCTTCGCCGATGGGCAAGGCGATCGCTGACTGCACAGGCGCGGAGCTAGATCGAGTAGGCCGCGTTATGGTGGAGCCGGACTTCAGCATCAAGGACTATCCTAATCTTTACGTGGTGGGGGACTTAGCCCACTACGCGCATCAGGGCGATCGCCCGCTGCCCGGCGTTGCTTCTGTAGCCATGCAGCAGGGTGAGCATATTGCCAAGGTAATTCGCAAACGTCTAGTCGGTGAGGAAGCGCCCACGTTCGTTTACAAGGACAAGGGCAGCATGGCGGTGATTGGTCGCAACGCGGCGGTTGCCAACATCGGCACCTTGAAGATGTGGGGCTTTCCGGCATGGCTGACCTGGATTATTGTCCACATCTATTTCCTAATCGAGTTTGATAACAAGCTGCTAGTACTGACCCAGTGGGCCTGGAACTATTTCACCCGTAAGCGCGGCGTCCGTCTGATTACCGGCCATGACGAAATTCCCTCAGTCGCCGATCAGGTTGCCCGCGAGATGGAAACTGAGCTAATCAAGCCACAAGAAGTGGTGAATGCTTAGCTGAGCTACCTGTCGGCAACTCTAGATTGGCGCTCAATTTAGAGCATCACGAGGGGTTAAGTTTATCCAGCCGTCTGGAGCTGTACGCTAGGCTAGGGGTAAGCTTCTTTTGCCCACCGGCCTATGCGAATTCATCTCAAAATTTGGCGGCAGCCCGGAACCGATCAGCCGGGGCACTTTGTAACTTATACGGTGCCGGACGCCCACGCCGATATGTCTTTCTTGGAGCTGCTTGATGTTTTAAACGAGCAGCTCATTCATCAGGGGCAAGACCCCGTTGAGTTTGATCATGACTGCCGGGAAGGGATCTGTGGTTCCTGCGGCATGATGATCAACGGACAGGCCCACGGCCCCCAGCGTCAAACGGCGGCCTGTCAGCTTCACTTACGACACTTCCAGGACGGAGCCGTACTGGTGGTAGAACCCTGGCGGGCGAAGGCTTTCCCTGTGATTAAAGACCTCGTGGTCGATCGCTCTGCCTTCGATCGCATTATGGCAGCAGCCGGCTATATCTCGGTCAATACTGGGGCCGCGCCGGAAGCCAATACCCTGCCTGTGACCAAAGATAAAGCCGATCTGGCGTTTGACTATGCGGCCTGTATTGGCTGCGGTGCCTGCGTGGCGGCCTGCCCCAATGCCTCAGCCTCCCTCTTTACGGCGGCCAAGATTGCTCACTTGTCGCTACTGCCCCAAGGCCACCCCGAACGGCAGCCCCGCGTTCTGAAAATGACTCAGCAAATGACCCAGGAAGGCTTCGGTGACTGCTCTAATCATGGCGAATGCGAGGCGGTTTGCCCCAAGGGAATTTCAATCAGCGCCATCGCTCGGATGCGGCGGGAATATGTGCGAGCGGAATTTAGTTAGAAAATACGAGCCGCAAGATAGATAGCCACGAAGCTTAAAAACGCTGGCGGGTAAGGCAGTCAGCAGTAGCTCAGCTTTTCGTCCATACCCGAATCTGACCGTTCCAGCCGCCGCTAACAACAGTTTTGCTATCAGGGGCAAAGGCAACTGACCAAATCCAGCCTTCGTGACCCTGTAAAACGGCGATCAGCTTGCCGCTGTCGATGTGCCAAAGGCGGACGGTTTTGTCACTGCTAGCTGTGGCTAACAGGCGACCGTCGGGACTGAACTTAATGCTATTGACCGCCTGGGAGTGCGCCCGAAAGCGACTAATCAGGCGTCCGCTGTTAATTTTCCAGAAGATAATGTCGCAGTCAGCGCTGGCGCTGGCGGCTAACCAGCCATTGGGGCTAACGGCAACTGACAATACTTCTGCCTGATGTCCTTCAAGCCGATGCCGCGGGCCGTTTTTTGACAGCGGATAAATTTGACTCGTATGCTCCTGACTGCCCGTGATCAGCGTTTTCCCGTCGGGGGCGATCGCGATCGCTCGTACCCAGTGGTCGTGCAGCGATAAGGTTTCTAGGAGCTGACCCGTTTCGACCTGCCAGATTTTGACCGTGTGATCTTGACTGCCTGTAAACAGGTATTGGCCGTCAGGGCTGAAGGTGACACAGCGAACAAAATCGGCGTGTCCCGTCAGGATAGATTTTTGCTCACCTGTGAGCGGATCCCAGAGCCGCGCGGTTTTGTCATTGCTGACGCTGGCTAAGAGGCTGCCGCCCGGACTGAAGGCGATCGCTCGCACCCAGCCCTCATGGCCCACCAAGACCTGTCGAAGCTGGCCGGTAGATAAGCTCCAGAGGCGCACTGTCTTGTCGCCGCTGCCACTGGCCATCCAGCGCCCATTGGGACTGACGGCTACGCTACGCACCCAGCTAGTGTGGGCCTGCAGACGGTGAACGCAGCGCCAACCGCCTGCTAAGCGAGCGGCGGACGGTGCTTCAGTTTTAGCAGGTTCTAAAGGCGTAAATTGTCGGTAAGCCGGACGACGATGGGGGCCAAATGAATCTGGCTGAACAGGAGCCATAGAGCAAGTCATTGTCACAACTAGACATTTCGGCAGTTTCCCAATTGCAGTTTTAAGCCAAGGCGGGAAATGGCTGAAATTGACTACACCCTGAAAGCAGACATTTCCCCTCAAATTTAATTTTGGTAGAGAAAGTGTTAGGCAATACTACCCCGTTTACGGGCTTCTTTGTAGGAAGTGCCAACGTTACGCAGTCCGGCCCGAATCATCTGCTGCTCTAGTAGCGCAAAAAAGCGGGCGCGATCGCCCCCTCGCACGACCGCCTGATTGTGCGCTTCTGCCAGTGCTACCGGATAGCCATAGCCCTTTTGTACCTGAGCCAGGGTAATACTCAAGGCCGTCTCCAGCAGCGCCGTATCCTCAGCCACCCAGGCGGGCATCTCTACCCGCGCTACTTCCGAACCGACATGTACATAGCAAAAGTAAATAGCATGAGGTCCGTACTGAGACAAGATTTCCGCCGAGCTGCGCCACAGCGGACTGCGCTCTCCCGGCTGCAGCAGCACAGACCAAAGAGCCACGTCCCGCAGCGGCTCAAATACCTGACAGGGAGCCTGATCGCGCCTATCAGCACAGTGCTTGAGACAGTTAGGTTCAGGATAAGGACAGCTCTCCAGCTTCAGAAAGTTCAGCGCCTCCCCGCTGCGGGAGGCACTGAGATAGCCCACCAGCGGCACTCCTATCGCCTGTAGGCTGTCCCATGCTTGCAGAATCGGCTGCAAAATGCGATCGCGCGCCTCCCCCGGCAGCGGCTCCAAAAACCAGTAAATCAGCGATCCATCCACCATCGCCAACTGCGGCACCTGTCCCCCAGACTCTGGCTCTGCCCCCAAAAAGTTCAGCTGCCGCCCCTGCTTTTTCTCACCTCCTCCATCTTTCCTATCCTCCTCACTACCGCCATCCCCGCGTCCCCACGTTCCCCCTTTTGCCTGTCCCAACTCCGCCAGCACCACCGCTTCGGCCACCGTCCGCCGATAGCCCATCCACTCCTCTGTACTGATACCCCACTGCCGAGAGACATACAGTTCCTCAGCCCGATAAATCACTTCTGGCAGACTGTCTAAGAGGGGATGACGGCCCTGACCGTAGTGCAATTGAATCCGGCCCACGTTGATTAAGTAGCAGTAAGCAATCTCGTGATGGCTGGGTGAGATTTGCGATCCATCGGTGGCAATGACGCTGTGGGCAACGGCAGCCTGGGGAATGAGACTACGGGTAGAGAGAGGTTCAACTGGCTCTGCGGCGGTAAACGTCATGCGATCGCGCCACTGGTGAAGCTGGGCCCGACGCTCTACCTGATGCCGCTGGGCCTGCTGCATGAGCCGCTCTGCCTTTTCGATGCGTAAACGAGCGGCGGCGGCCTCTCGTGTCAGGTGATCGCTGATGCCCTGCATCTGCTGGGCAATTTTCATTAAATCCAGCATTCTAGACCTACAGCCAAGCTGAGAACTCTTGTACTAATTGCGATAAGGATAACAAATGCAGGCGCGAATCATTGCGAGCGATCGCGCGATCGCTCTCTGTGTTGTAGCCCCAATCTGCTAAAAACAGCTCGGCCTGACACAAATCTTCTGCCTGCTGGACTTTCTGCAGCGTATTGACTCGATCTTCAATAAACCAAACGCCTGCAGCCTCTGACCTCGACGCCTGCTGGGCTAGCTGACGTAGGGTTTGTGCTTTGGGCTGCTGCACCTCTTTGCCAAAGATCTGGGCTGACGGAAAAGCTAAGCCTTGCTGCTGCAAAAGCTGATGGATAAAGCGCCCTTCCTTAGTGCTGATAATGACAACAGCTAAATCAGCGGTCAAGCACTGCTGCAAACGCTCTAGAACGCCCGGATAAAAACGATGCTGGGCCAGCCAGTCATCCAGGTCAGACTTGATCCAGTCATCCCGAACGCTGTCTACCGCGCTCATGGCGGCGTCGCTGCTGATGGGTGACTGACTCACCGTGGCTTTTGATAATGTCGGCCAGTTCTGTAAAACCGCTGTGGGACTTGCACCCTGAATTAAGGCTCTGAGCAAAATGGGCATTTCCCACCCGGTTTCAATCACAGGTCGCAAGGGATAGAACTGCTCGGCCAGTCCGGCTGGCGGCTCTGCTGGAGCGTCGGGAAATAGCCGCTGATAGGCCCGCCAGGCGGTTTGAAAATATTCAATGAGGCCGTCACAAATAACCCCATCAAAGTCAAAGGCCAAGAGTGAGGGCTGAAGATGTGTCATAGAGAACCAAAAGAAGCTGCTTCCTTATTCTGCGGGCCAGCGGCTACTTGACAAGCTCAGATGGTTTTAGGACAGCCACACGGATGGCTAAATTCAAAGGCAGCAAAACTTCAAATTCGGTGCCCTAGGCCGTTTCCTCAGAGCAGTAGCAGGGCGATGGCAAAATGAGCTGTCCCTGGTGCCGATTGACCACAATATCTCGACCAATCGATAGTCTCAGTCTCGTCCCCTAGCCGTCAGCCATCAGTAGCTAATGCACATCGAGCAATAAATATTTTTCTACTTGCCTATTAAATTAAGGTTAACGACCGGCGCAATTGTTCCTGGCAGTGGCAAGATCTTCTTGCAAACTCTGCCCCAGACGGCTGATTCTGAGTAGCTGCAGCGAGCCGGGCGATCGCGTCTAATCACAATTTCTGCCTAGCGATATCAGCAAAACTAGGGCGCTCTCACACTCCTGGTAGTCGTGAGATTCTCGGTTTTCAGGTAAGTTATGTAGATAACATTTCTCGCCAATTTTCCCAGGCAGCGATCGCTAGCTCCGCTCATACCGTCTCAACTTTTATCTCTATGCCGTGGTCTCGAATTATTAGCGGATTTATTGCGATCGCACTGGCGCTAATGCTGACTGTGCTGGGGGGATGGTATTTCACCGCTGGCTTTGGCATCGTTGTTTTTCTAGGACAGCTAGAAATTTTCCGCCTAGTTCGAGCTAAGGGGATTTTGCCTGCCGCCAAAATTACAATGGCCGTCAGCCAGATTTTGCTAATTGCCTCTTTTCTCGCCCCACCGCTGGCCGATGCTATTTTGCCGCTGGCCGGTACCTTTATTTGCTTCTATCTGCTGTTTCAGCCCAA
This sequence comes from Leptolyngbya sp. SIO4C5, assembly GCA_010671965.1. Taxonomy (GTDB): domain Bacteria; phylum Cyanobacteriota; class Cyanobacteriia; order Phormidesmidales; family Phormidesmidaceae; genus Sphaerothrix; species Sphaerothrix gracilis. The sequence continues at coordinate 476 of JAAHIC010000236.1, read as the reverse complement.
ATTTGCCACCATTGCCGATGTGGCTGCATCAATTCTGGGCCTGTTCTATGGCGGCTATTTGCCGAGTTTTTGGATCCGCCTGCGTCAGCTAGAAACCGCCACCACCAGCAACCTGCCTCTGTCAGGATACTGGCCCCATAGCTGGCCGACTATTCAAGAGCTACCCCAGGGACTCAGTGCTACTCTGGTGGCCTTTGCCTGTATCTGGGCGGCAGATATCGGCGCTTATGCGATGGGCCGTCTGTTTGGCAAGACGCCCCTATCTAATATCAGTCCCAAAAAGACGGTTGAAGGCGCTGTTTTTGGGCTGGCTGGCAGCATCAGCATCGGCATTGCTGGGGCTTGGGTGCTGCAGTGGCCGCTTTGGAGTCTGGCGGGTACGGCCTTGGGAATGCTCATCGGTGTTTCTAGCCTTTTAGGCGATTTGACCGAGTCTTTGATGAAGCGCGATGCCGGGGTGAAAGATTCTGGTCAGA
>JAAHIC010000235.1 GCA_010671965.1 Leptolyngbya sp. SIO4C5 | reverse complement strand
GATATAAGATCTTACATCGCAAAACCGTTGGCAGCTACTTTTTTCAAGAGATGGAGGATCTAGTCAGTAAGCTCTGTGATGACTTTGAGTATACAGTTCGTCATTCTAGAGAATAGTTGGAGAGACACAGAGGATATATATTGATTGCTGTATTTACAGCGCCTCGATTGCCTTTGCCTCAGCCTCAGATGTTAGCAGTTGATTAAACTACTGTCTAACCATAAATGGAGAATAGGGGAGTCGAACCCCTGACCTCTAGGGTGCGATCCTAGCGCTCTACCAGCTGAGCTAATTCCCCGCACTCAAAGGTATCTTAGCAGAGACGGTCAGGGCCGTTGGCGACAAATTTCAACCATTGACTGAGGCGGCATCCCTGCCGGATTGATATGCTGAGGCTAGACTAAAGCCTGCGACTAATACGTTCGGTCAGCGGTTTTAGTCTTTGGGCAGACAGAGAATTTCACAAGCTATGTCAAAGCGCGATCGCAAGACTGAATTTTCATTAGAGGGTCGCTTTTTGGGGTTTTCGCCTCAGGGAACCTCTGACAACAAATATATTGATTTGCTGACGGCTAAGGGAGGACACCGAATCAAGCTGCGTAAGTCTCTGCGGCCTATCCTGGCGGATTACTTGCTGCCCGGTGATGTCATTCGCGTCTTCGGGGAGCAAAAAGTCGATGACGACCAGGACGCGCCTCAGCTCAAAGCGTTGAGAATTGTGCGACTCGCTGCAGAGCAGCTCCAAGCGGCTCCAGAGTCACCTGCTGAAGCGATCGCTCCTCAGAAAGAGACTCCTCAAAGTAAGTCTAAGAGCCAAAAGCCCGCCAAAATTTTAGTCTGCCAAAAGTCGAGCTGTCGTAAGCGCGGCAGCGAAAAAGTTTGTCAACAGCTAACTGAGAGCTTGGAGAAATCAGACCTGGGCGATCGCGTCACGATTAAGAAAACAGGCTGCATGGGCCACTGCAAGAGCGGCCCCCACGTTGTGTTTATGCCGGACAAAAAGCGCTACAGCAAGGTGAAGCCCAAGACTGTACCAGAGCTGGTCGAAAAGCACTGCGTTGAGAGCTAAGGGCCACCTGTGAACCTATCTTCGGCTGCTGAAAACTCAACGCTGAGACATTTAATTGCCCAGCGTATTCAGGCTAGTGCCTTGCCGGGTATTTCCTTTGCTGAGTATATGGATTTGGCCCTATATCAGCCAGACTGGGGCTACTATGCCAGCCAGAAACCTAGCCTCGGCCCGATGGGTGACTTCGTCACTTCACCTCATTTGGGGCACGACTTTGGCGAACTGCTAGCCGTGCAGCTCGCTGAATTTTGGCATTGTCTCGGTCAGCCCGTACCTTTTTCCCTGGTGGAGATGGGGGCCGGACAGGGCTTGGTAGCGGCTGATGTTCTAGCCGTTCTGTCGCAAAACGACGCGGACTGCTTTGCGGCGGTGGAGTATACCATCATTGAAAAGTCGGCGGCGCTGATGCAGGAACAGCAGCGGCGGCTACGGCCCTGGCAGGACAAAGGGGTGAAGCTACAGTGGCGATCGCTAGCCGAAATCCCTGACAATTCCGTCACGGGCTGCTTTTTCTCCAACGAACTGGTTGATGCTTTTCCGGTCCACCGCGTAGTACTGACCGAAACCGGACTGCAAGAAATTTATGTGACTCTGACAAACGCCTCTGATGAACCCAAATTTCAGGATGCGGTGGGGCCGCTGTCCACGCCTGAGCTGTCGGCTTATTTTGAGCTAGTTGGCATTGACTTAGCGCCGCCGCGCTATCCTGTAGGCTATCAAACGGAGATAAACCTAGCCGCGCTTGACTGGATTACCACTGTTGCCCAAAAGTTACGGCGAGGCTATCTGCTCACCATCGACTACGGCTATCCCGCCAGCCGCTACTATGGCCCTAGCCGCTCTCAGGGAACGTTGCAGGCTTATTATCGCCACGCCCATCACAGCGATCCTTATGCTCATGTGGGGCAGCAAGACCTGACCGCTCACGTAGACTTCACGGCGCTAGAGCGACAGGGAGAGCGGTGTGGCTTACAGAAACTAGAGGCGACTCAGCAGGCCATGTTTTTGATGGCGCTGGGTTTAGGCGATCGCCTCAATGCTTTAGCCGCCATTACCGAAACTGACGGCAAAACGATCCAGGCGGCTTTACGTCGCCGCGATTTGCTGCACCGCCTGATTGATCCAATGGGGCTAGGCAACTTCGGCGTTTTGCTCCAGGGCAAGGGACTAAGCGCTGAGGAAGGCGGGCGATCGCTCAGGGGCTTCACCATTCCGCCGCTGATGTAGGTCAGGCAGGCTAAGTTTAGCGATCGCGTCATCCAGCAGCTCACAGCCCTGCTCAACGGTTTCAATCTGACAGAGGCGATCGCGCAGCTCGGCTGCTCCCTCAAACCCTTTGGCATACCAGGCCATGTGTTTTCGCGCCTGCCGAATACCGCGCTGCCCCTTATACTCCGCCAGCATAATTAAATGTTCGCGGGCACAGGCTAGCCGCTCTGTCACTGTGGGGGGCTGTCGCAGCGTCCCGGTGTTTAAGAAGTGATCAATCTCGCCGACTAGGAAAGGATAGCCCAGCGTTCCGCGCGAACACATCACCCCGTCCGCTCCAGTTTGCACCAGGCAGCGCACCGCCGCCTCCACCGAAAAAATATCGCCGTTGGCAATCACCGGAATGCTGAGCGCCTGCTTCACCTGGGCAATCCACTCCCAGCGGGCCGTGCCCGTATAGCCCTGCGATCGCGTCCGTCCGTGTAGGGTCAGCATTTGAGCACCTGCCGCCTGCATTCGCAGCCCAAATTCCACCGCATTGATGTCGTCGTCATCCCAGCCGATGCGGGTTTTGACCGTCACGGGCACGTCTACCGCTGCCACCACCGAGCGCACAATGGCCTCTGCCGTTTGGGGCTGCCGCAGCAGAGAAGAACCGCCCCCTTTGCGGGTGATCTTATTCACCGGGCAGCCCATATTGATGTCCACCGTATCGGCTCCTTCCGCGACGGCTTTGACTGCCGCCTCAGCTAAAAAGTCAGGCCGACAGTCGAAAAGCTGAATGCTGATGGGACGCTCATTGGCCTCAATTTCCATCAGCTTGGGCAACTGGCGCATGTGGTGTAGCTCTGAAGCGCTGACCATCTCGGTATACATCATGGAATTGGGGGCATAGCGACGCACCAGCCGCCGAAATACCAGGTCGGTCACGCCAGAGAGCGGCGATTGCAAAACCCGGCTGGAAACCGTCACCGCTCCGATTTTTAACGGCGCTGCCAGGCGCTGTTGGAGCAGGGGCGGCAGCACGAGCATATGATTAGTGGGACTGTGAATCAGACTTGGCACTGACGAGGACCCGTTCTTGAGTTTGATAGTAGCAGCTATTGCGACCCTGCTTCTTGGCGGCGTAGAGAGCCTGATCGGCGGCGGCAATCAGATCTGCCGGGGTATTCTGCAGGCTGGGAAACACCTCTGCAATGCCCAAACTCACCGTTATCACCTGATTGATGGGCGAGTCTAAGTGGGGAATTGCCGCCTCAGCGATCGCCCATTGGATCTGCTCTGCCACCCAGATTGCCCCGTTTAGCCGAGTCCTAGGCAGCACAACGGCGAATTCTTCCCCACCGTAGCGGGCTACTAAATCCGCTGGACGATTGACCGAACTGGCTAAAATCTGAGCAATTTGCCGTAGGCAGTCGTCTCCAGCCAGGTGCCCATAGAAATCGTTGTAGCGCTTGAAAAAGTCTACGTCGCACATGATTAAAGCCAGCCCTGTCTGCTCTCGCCGCAGGCGCCGCCACTCCTGCTGCAGATAGCTATCTAAACAGCGCCGATTTGGAATTTGAGTCAGGCCGTCTAAATTGGCCAGTCGCTCTAGCTTCTGGTTAGCCGCCTGGAGCTGCTGGTAAAGTTCGGCCTGCTGGATGGCGATCGCCAACTGAGTTGCGAGTTCTCGCAGCAGCAGCTTTTCATCCTCACTCCAGCAGCGAGAGTCATGGCGGCGCACGCCCATAATCCCCTTCAGCTCTCCCTCAAAGCGAATGCTGATAGCCAAAACAGCAGTCGTCAGTCGGTTGGAACCAGCGGGCTGGGAAGTCATATCTACAACCAGCATGTCAGCCTGCTGTAGTGCCGCCTGAACATGAGGATCTTGCTCAACTGACTGAGTAGAGTCTGAAAAAGTCTGGTACTCGTCGGCCACATCGGTTTTCATCTGCTGGAGCGACTGAGTTTCCGCATTCCACAGACCCACAAAGCTAGAGCTGCTTTCAAAAGCGGTCAATAGCTGGTGCACCGTTTGACTCAAAATCTGATCTAGATCTAGGCTTTGACTGATAGCTTCTACAATGTCATTGAGCAAGGCTTCGCGGCGGGCCTGCTGGGTGGCCTGGGCATAGAGCTGGCTTTGCTGAATGGCGATGCTGAGCTGAGCTGTGATTTGCTGCAGGAAATCAATTTCCCAGTCTTCCCAATGGCGAACCTTGGTACACTGATGGGCAACCAGCAGGCCCCAGAGCTGCTCTTTGAGAAAAAGCGGCAACGCTAGCGCTGAGCGTACCTGGAGCTGGCGCATCAGGTCGATATAGCAAAGAGACGCTTCTACGGTATCAATATCTCGGATAACGCTGACATAGCCCTGATAGTAGCGCTGCTGTAGCTGGGTTTGAAAACAGGGATCTTGAAACGTCTGTCCAGTGAGAGAAAATTTTTCATTGCTGACCGATTCGACAAATACCTGCCCGTTTTGAACCGTGTCTAGCTGGTAAATTAAGACGCGATCTGCCTGCAGCCAAAGCTGAATGTCTTCGGTCGCTGTTTTGAGAATTTCGTCTAAGGCCAGAGTTTGCCGCATCCGCTGGGTGATGAGTCCTAAGACGCGATCGCGCTTGGCCTGTTTCTGCAAATTTTCTTCAAACAGCTTGCGTTGGGTCACATCTCGCGCCACGGCGATCGCCTGCTGCGTTTCTAGACCAATAATGCGAGTTTCAAAATATCGCGGCTGTCCCTCTATTGATAGCTGACACTCAACGGTTTCTACCTGCCCCGTCGCTAAGGTAGATTGCAGAGCTTGGTGCAGCCGCTGTCCAAGGGGCGGCGGCAAGCATTCACTCAGATGAGAGCCTGAAAACTGGCCTGACTGAAATGCCTGCTCGACCTGCTCAATGCCGGTAATGTAATTGACCGTGCCGTCAGCATTGAGATGCAGCATGACATCTGGAAAGGCTTCTAAAATGCTCTGCATCTGTCGGTTCATCTGATGCAGCTTATGGCCCATCTGCTGATGTTTTGCCACTGCCTGCAACATTTGTTGCTGCCGCCGCCGCAGGGCTAGCTGATGGCGAACACGAGTCAACACTTCTTCAGCTTCAAAAGGTTTCGTAATGTAATCAGCCCCGCCCAGATCAAAGGCTTGAATCTTATTAGCCAGATCCCGATAAACGCTGATAAAAACAATCGGAATATCCTGCGTCTCCTCTTGCTGCTTGAGCTGCTTGCAGACCTCGTAGCCGTCCATCTTGGGCATCCGAATATCCAGCAAGATTAAGTCCGGTGCCTGCACTTTAACTGTTTCTAAAGCCATCTCACCGCTGACGGCTTTGCGGACACTATACCCTTCACTTGATAGCAAGTTGGCGAGAGCACGCAAATTGTCTAGCTCATCGTCCACAATCAAGAGGCTGACCGGCGTTTCAGTCATCACTACCTGCAAAAAAAACGATTCTCTCTCTCCTGCAACAAGCACCGATACTGAAAATGTGGCATAAATCTAAATCACTCTAGAGTAGGTTTCAGTTCAGGCGTCAGCTAACTATCACCGCTGCGAACGGTTGTGATCTAGATCAAGGAGATATTGTGATCTTACACAGAAACCTTAAGGATACCGCGTCTGTAAAAATACTAGATTTCTCTAATCAAGCTGAACCGATGGCTTTTTGCCTAGCAGCCAGTATGTCATCATTTCTCCTCGACCTTTGACTTCTATGATGCCGCGCCGTTGAAGCTGATACCTTTTCTGCAACGCTTCATAAACTACCTCAGTTACCTGAATTCTGCCGGGTTCCCCCAGCATTTCCATGCGGCTCGCCATATTCACGGCGTCTCCCCACAGATCGTAGCTGAACTTTCTCATACCAATAACACCGGCAACGACAGTTCCCGTATTAATACCGATGCGGAGCTGAAAAGGCTTACCGCTCGGCTTATAGTATCGCTTAATCGTTTCCTGCATCGCCAAAGCCATTTGGGCTACGGCATCGGCATGGTCAGGGCGAGGCACAGGCAGTCCGGCGGCGGCCATATAGGCATCGCCAATTGTTTTGATTTTCTCTAGTCCGTACTTTTCAGCTAGCGCATCAAAGTCGGAAAAGATCTGATTTAACAAGCTGACTAGATTCTGGGGTGAAATTTCAGAAGCAACCGCCGTAAAATCGACGAGATCGGCAAAGAGAACGGTTACATGGTCAAAACTTTCAGCAATATTGCGAGACCCTGTTTTGAGCCGATGGGCAATTTGATAAGGCAGAATGTTGACCAGTAGCCTTTCTGAGCGCTGCCGCTGCTGCCGCAGTTCTGCTTCCATCCGGTGGCGATCGCTGACATCTTGAACGGTGCCCTCATAGAACAGCACTTCTCCGTTCCCATCTAGGGCGACGCGAATATTTTCGCTAATCCAAATTCTGCTGCCGTCTTTGCAGTAAACTTCTGACTCAGCGTCCGTAATTTGTCCATACTGACGCAGATAGGCAATCAGCTCTTGCCGTCGCATGGGCCGCGTGTAGAGCTGCTGCCCCATGTCAGTCACGCTTTCGATCAGGTCAAAGGGTTTGAAGCGGGCGGCGTTGACTATATTGCCAAGCCATTTCAGCCTGCGGAAGTTTTAGCCAGAGTTCGCAATCA
>JAAHIC010000234.1 GCA_010671965.1 Leptolyngbya sp. SIO4C5 | reverse complement strand
TCGCGCTGGTTCCCATCGGCCGCGGCCAGCGCGTCGATGGCCTTCAGGCCCGTCTGCATCGGCTCGTGCACGGACTTCCGCGGGATGATGCCCGGCGCCTTTACCTCGACGAGGCGGCGCTCGGTCTCCTCGATGGGGCCCTTGCCGTCGATCGGATTGCCGAGGCCGTCGAGCACGCGGCCGAGTAGGCCCTTGCCGACCGGCACGTCGACGATCTCGCCCGTCCGGCGCACGGTCGCGCCTTCCTTGATACCGGCATCGGAGCCGAAGATGACGACGCCGACATTGTCGCTTTCCAGGTTCAGCGCCATGCCTTTGACGCCGCCGGGGAACTCGACCATCTCGCCGGCCTGCACCTGGTCGAGGCCGTAAACGCGCGCGATGCCGTCGCCGACCGACAGCACTTCGCCCACTTCGGAGACCTGCGCCTCGGTGCCGAAATCGGCGATCTGGCGCTTGATGACGTCGGAAATTTCAGACGGGCGGATGTCCATCAGCTCATGCCTTTCATGGCCCGACCGATATTGTCGAGCTTGGTCTTCAACGAGGAATCGATGAGGCGGCTGCCGACCTGCACGATCAGCCCGCCGAGGATGTCAGGGTCAATACGCGTGTCGAGACGATAGCAATGAATCTAGCAGAGATGGTTACATTGTCAACATTTACTTAAGTGTTGATGCCTAAGCCGTCGATTTATTGGCTCAATATTCTGAGTGACATTTTGAGTGACATTTGGTTTAACCGCGTTTGCCTGACAGGCTATAGGCTTTTAGCGGCTTTGTTTCCTGACTGACGGGGACGGGCATCCTGAAGGCAAACACTTTTAATAGATTGCTATGCTGGCGCGGATTTGGAGTGCATCGCTGGTCGGAATCGACGCGGTTCGAGTGGGGGTGGAGGTAGATGTTTCCGGCGGGCTACCCGCCATTGTGCTGGTGGGGCTGCCCGATACCGCTGTGCAGGAATCGCGGGAGCGGGTGCGGGCAGCGCTGAAGAACTCTGGCTTTGCCTTCCCCATGCGGCGAATTGTAATTAACTTAGCCCCGGCTGATCTGCGCAAGGAAGGGCCGAGCTTTGACCTGCCAATCAGCATGGGCATTCTTGCCGCTTCTGAGCAAATCAATGCTGACCTGCTGGGAGATCACTTATTTTTAGGAGAAGTTTCTCTAGACGGTTCCCTGCGCCCCGTCACGGGCGTCCTACCAATTGCCGCTGCCGCCGCCAAACTCGGCATGACCGGCTTGATCGTACCAGCTGATAATGCCAAAGAAGCGGCAGTGGTGCCGGGCCTAAAGGTTTATGGCTTCAAGCATCTCAGCGAAGTAGCCGAGTTTCTTAATCAGCCTGAAAGTTGCCGCCCGCTAGATCTCGACGGCGAAGTAGAGCTAGCCAAAGCCGCCCGCAACGGCCTGGATCTCAAAGATGTCAAAGGACAGATGCAGGCGCGACGGGCCTTGGAAATTGCGGCCGCAGGCGGACATAATTTAATCTTCGTGGGGCCACCCGGCAGCGGTAAAACTATGCTGGCGCGGCGACTCCCCGGCATCTTGCCGCCCCTTTCCTTTGCCGAAGCCTTAGAAGTTACCCAGGTGCACTCAGTCGCGGGGCTGCTGCGCGATCGCGGTGCTTTAGTCAGTCACCGTCCCTTTCGTAGCCCGCACCATTCCGCCTCAGGCCCCTCTTTAGTCGGTGGCGGCAGTTTCCCCAGACCGGGGGAAATCTCGCTGGCTCACCGGGGGGTCTTATTTTTAGACGAGCTGACGGAGTTCAAGCGTGATGTTTTAGAATTTCTGCGCCAGCCCCTAGAAGATGGCCACGTCAGTATCTCTAGAACCCGGCAGTCTGTAGTCTTTCCGGCCCAGTTCACCCTGGTTGCCAGCACCAATCCCTGTCCCTGCGGCTACTTTGGCGATTCGATCCAGCCCTGTACCTGCACCCCGCGCGGACGTGAGCAATACTGGGCTAAGCTCTCTGGGCCGCTAATGGATCGAATTGATTTGCAGGTGGTGGTCAGTCGGTTGAAGCCAGAGGAAATGACCCAGCCAGTAGTGGGAGAGCCGTCTGAAGCGATCAGACAGCGGGTGCAGCAGGCGCGGCAGCAGGCCCAGCAGCGATTTCAGCCAGAGCCGAGCCTACAGTGCAATGCCGACATGCAGAGCCGTCACCTGAAGCAGTGGTGTCCTTTAGATGACGACAGCCGCAAACTCTTAGAAAGCGCTGTCCGCCAGCTAGGACTCTCTGCCAGAGCCACCGATCGCATTCTCAAGGTTGCCCGTACTATTGCCGATTTAGAGAGCAATCCGACGCTGCAGTCCCATCACGTAGCCGAAGCAATTCAGTATCGCACCATCGATCGGATGCACTAGGGCCGCAGCCAGCCCGCCGCCACGCAGTCATCAATTGTCCCCACTGTCCAGTTCCACAGCGCCGGGGTTCCCGTCTTGAGTGGTGCCATCCGCTGCATCACCTGCTGGCGAGAAATGCCGTATTTTTTCCAGGTGCCCCCCTGGGTCTGCTGGTTGTGCAGGAAAGGCTGGAGGCGATCGAGGGCAGCAGCAAACTGAGCGGTTGGGGTTTCACTGGCTTCAAATTCATCCCAGAGCGATCGCAGTTCTGCCGCCTGCGGCTCAGGCAGCAGGCCAAAGATGCGCGTGGCGGCCTCCGCCTCCCGCTGAGCTTTGTCAGTGTGAGCGGCAGCGTCATAACAGAAGACATCCCCGGCATCGATTTCTACAATGTCATGGATCAGCACCTGCTGAATGGCCCGAAACAGGTTGGTTTCTGGAGGGGCATACTCTGCCAGCGCGATCGCCATCAGGGCCAGATGCCAGGAATGTTCAGCGCTGTTCTCCTGCCGGGACTGGTCGAGTAGCAACGTTTGCCGCTGCACCTGCTTCAGTCGGTCAAGTTCTAATACAAACTGCAGCCTTTGGTTAAGCAGCAAGTTATCCATATCTCTGGTTTTCTCCGTGTAGCTAGCGTGAGATGGTGTTATTCTATAGATGACTCGGAACCATGCGATTACAACGCCCAAACTTTGTCAGGACCGGAAGGTAGCAGCAATACGGGATGCTTGTGATAGGCGTGGTCTCCGGGTCGCTTTTTTTTCGGGTTTTACACACCTGGTGAGGCGGTGATCTAAACTGGTCGCAGACATGAGGTTGCGCCTATGCTGGAAGCAATGAGGCGCAAGGAGCCGCAATCATGGCAGGTTTCGGAGATTTAGTTCAAAAAGCTTTTTATTTAGGGGTCGGTATTGCGTCCTATGCTGGAGAGAAAGCAGGCGGCACCCTAGGGGAACTGCGAGGACAGGCGCAAAAACTGGTAGATGAGCTGGTCGAGCGGGGGGAGATGACCACCGAAGAAGCCCAACGCCTGATTAACGAAATGATGAACCGGGCCCAGCAGGTGCCGCCGAATGCTCCCGGATCTGCGTCATCGGCCTCAAAACAGCCGCGTCGTATTGAAATTATTGAAGATGACGATGATAGCGCTCTGGCAGAGAGGCGGCAAGAAGAGGTTTTACGCCAGCAAGTGGAAGCCCTGCGGCAAGAGTTGCAAAATCTAAAGCGCAAAGATTAGTTATGGAAGAGTGGTCAAAGCAGTTTTGGCAAGCCGTCGAAGAGATTGCCCAGGAAACCAGCCAGTTTTTTGAGGCTGTCAGCCGTCAGGCAGCCGAATCTGCTGCCGAATTTTCTGAAGCCTTCAACGAGCAGGTAGATCAGGTTGAGCAGGCGATCGCGCCAGAACTTGAGAGCTTGCTGCTCCAAATTGAGCGGGCTGTAGAGCCGATTGAAGCCAGGATGACACCTCAGCTAGACGACATGGCTGATCAGCTTAACGCCACGCTAGAACCGCTGATAGCCTCGCTGTTTGTCGATTTAACCGAGTGGACTGAGCAGATTTCGACCCCGGTTTCTCAAACCATCGATCCATTCCTGCAGCAGCATTCCACCTGCGTCGGCTGCCGCAACTACCACGGCCAAGTCTACAACGGCGAACTGCTGGTGTGCGCTATTTATCCCTATGGCCCTGACGAAGAGAAGTGCCCCGATTGGGAATCCACCTGGGGCAGCTCTGATACCTCTGATTTCTAGGCTTTTTCAAGCAGAGTAAAGAAATGACCTACGGGGCCTTGGCCTTGCCCGATGCGTAGGGAAGATTTTAGGGCTGTTGTCACATAGTCTTTAGCCTGGGTTACGGCCAACGCAGCGGCTTGCCCCTGAGCTAAATTAGCGGCGATCGCGGCTGAGAGCGTGCAGCCGGTGCCGTGAGTATCCTCAGTTTCAACCGTCTCAGTTTTAAGCACCTCTAGGCGATCGCCGTCAAACCACACATCCACCCCCCGCAGATCACCCGCCATCCCGCCGCCTTTGACCAAAACAGCCTTTGGCCCAAGCTGATAAATTCGCTGGGCGGCCTGTTTCATATCGGCAAGGGACTGAATTTCAAGCTCGCTGAGAATTTGGGCTTCGTAGCGATTGGGAGTCAATACCGTGGCTAGGGGAATTAGTGTGCGCCGCAGAACGGCGATCGCCTCATCGTCAATCAGCTGTGCCCCGACCCGCGACACCATCACCGGATCTACCACCAGATTTTTAAGCTGTAGAGACTTTAGCTGCTCAGCGATTGCTGTCATGATGTTTGAGTTCAGCAGCATTCCCGTTTTGACTGCCTGCACATCCATATCGCTGACGACAGCTTCAACCTGAGCGACAACAGCCTCCGGCGGTAAGGCATCGACCCGGTTGACGCCCTGGGTATTCTGAGCCGTAACACAGGTAATGGCGCTGGTACCGTGGACGCGATGAAAGGCAAACGTCTTCAAGTCAGCCTGAATACCGGCCCCGCCGCCGCTATCAGAACCGGCAATGGTCAGGGCAATCGGAGGAGAAGTTGCCATTTCTACAAAACATTAGAAGTTACGCAGTTCAGAATTGGGGACATTAGCGGGAGAGAACAAGATCCCCCTTGCCCCTTAGTTAAGGAGGGTGGTGATAGCCGAAGGGATCTCGCGGGTCGTTAAAACTCGTTAAGCGCGTCAGTCCTAATTCTTTCCCCTCTAGTCAGGGGAGAAGGCTGCAGCGCAAAATCCGCATTTGGCAGCGCCAAACCCAACTACGGTTAAGATCCTAAGCCCGCTCTCTAGCGAGAGGGACGCCGCCGCTGCAAAAACTCAGGAATGTCTAGACCACCGCTTGCAGAAGAGGAGCCAGATTCACTGGGAGCAGGCGCGACAGGATTACTAAAAGCCGATCGCTTTAACGGCGTCACCCGCGCGCTTGGCGTTTCTACAGAAGCCTTAGCCTCAGCATTAAACCCCGTAGCAATTACCGTAATGCGAACCTCACCCTGGAGTCGCTCGTCAATTACTGCGCCAAAAATAATATTAGCATTGGGATCAACAGCCTCGTAGATAATCTCAGCCGCGGCATTGACCTCATGCAGCGTTAAATCGCTACCGCCCGTAATGTTGAACACGGCCCCCGCCGCGCCGTCGATAGAAGCTTCTAGCAGCGGGGAAGAAATAGCGGCGATCGCGGCTTCTCTAGCTCTGGACTTCCCTGAACCCACACCAATACCCATCAGGGCGGAGCCAGCGTCGGCCATTACCGCTCGCACATCGGCAAAGTCTACATTGACCAAACCGGGAATGGTAATGATATCTGAAATGCCTTGAACGCCCTGTCGCAAAATATCATCAGCAACGCGAAAAGCTTCTTGAACCGGCGTTTGCTCCGAAATGACGGAAAGTAGCTTGTCATTGGGGATGATAATTAAAGTATCTACCCGGCTTTGCAGCGCGGCGATTCCCTCTTCAGCTTGGCCGGTACGACGCCGACCTTCAAAGGTAAAGGGGCGTGTTACCACACCGACCGTTAGCGCTCCAGCTTCTTTGGCCACCTCAGCCACCACAGGCGCGGCACCAGTGCCCGTCCCACCGCCCATACCGGCAGTAATAAAGACTAAATCAGCTTCATCAAGGCAAGCCGCAATCTCATCTCTAGATTCTTCGGCGGCTTTTTGACCAATGGCCGGATTGCCCCCGGCCCCCAAACCTCGCGTGAGCTTCTGTCCGACCTGCAAGCGGTTTGTCGCGGAAGCATTGGTGAGCGCCTGAGCATCAGTATTGACGGCCCAGAACTCTATCCCTGACAAACCACTATCGATCATGCGGTTGACGGCATTGCAGCCACCCCCGCCAACACCAATTACTTTAATTTTGGCTACGCTACCCGGCACAATTTCACCGCCCTGCGACGCTTCTGCTGACATAACCCTGAGATCATTGGATTGTTTCACGCCTAAACCTGCCTGATGGAAAGGATTAGCGTGAGAACCAGAGTCGTTAAAAGATTCCCCTGACCAAACAGTCGCCGATTGACCATTGTCGTGCGCTGCTGCTTGCGGGTGAGCCAATTGACTATCGGGAGGCGTTGGGACTGCTGACATAGATTACAAAATAGGCGATCTTGACTCGACTCCAGACTTTTAGCGAACTCCGGGCAGTTTCAGACAACTATAAAATAACGTGTCCAAAAAACCAAACAGAATCAACCCAACAAGATTATGACAAATAATCTTGGGACGCTATGGTCAACAAATATGGCTTATTTAACCTCAGAATGCAAACAAATGCATCGCAACCCAGAAAGAATTCAGAAAAAGCAAAACAACCGGACCAGATGATTTTGAAATCTGATGGTTTTAATCATAGGGCACTGCGGCGGGATCAACCTGCTGCGCCTGTAGCATCTGAATTACGGGTTTTTGGGGACTGCTCAAGTCAATATAGGCAATTTCTTGGGTAGCTAAGCGCTGATCGAGATGGCGTAGCTGGGCTAGGGCCGTTAACTGTGACTGAAAGCGATCGCTATAGGCACCGACATGAACAGTTCCTAATTTAGTCTTACAGACTGAATTAGGAACTGTA
>JAAHIC010000233.1 GCA_010671965.1 Leptolyngbya sp. SIO4C5 | reverse complement strand
TAGACAGCTTCGAGCAGGCACTGGGATACAGCAGTCGCCCATAGGCTGGCACTTTCATGGCAATAACGCCAATATTCTGCTCGCGCGCCACGGGCATGACGGTGGCAATGAAGGACTCAGGATGATGCACTTCTGCCGCATTCACCGGAATGAGAGTCGTGTCAAAACGGTAGCGGCGCAGACCCTCAGCAATCACTGCCGGATCGTGATGTCCGGTAATCCCAGCTAGGCGAATAATCCCCTGCGCTTTAGCTTCTTCCACCGCCTGAATCGCCCCCTGAGGGCCAAAAATAGCCTCATTTTCCTCCGGCAGTGAGACGTGATGTAGCTGCCACAGGTCTAAGTAATCGGTGTGCAAGCGCTGCAGCGATCGCTCTAGCTGCCGCCAAGCCCCATCGCGATCGCGGGCGGCAGTCTTACTGGCAATAAACAGTTGCTCGCGAAAAGGTGGCAGAACCCGTCCCAGATTCTCCTCGCTGGGGCCATAGCTGGCAGCGGTATCAAAGTAGCGAATGCCTAGCTGCAGGGCCCCCTCAATCAGAGCCTGGGCCTCCGGCTCTTTGCCATTTTGCGACAGGGGGGTCTGCCCCGCTCCGCCTAAGCCAAAAATTGGCCACGGCGTGCCGCTGCGACCCAGGGCGCGGGTAGGAATTGGCTCGGCTGCAGCTAAATCCGGCTCGGACTGGGACGCGGGGCGACTGCCCTGTCCCAAGACGCGGCTACCGACAATTCCCCCGGCTACTACGGCGCTGGTGACAATGAAGTTCCGTCGCGTGCTTTTATTGGTCATGCTTCTCTGGCCTTGCGATCGCCAATTGCTTACATTCTAAAGCGATCGCTCAAGAGCAAAGGCTGCCATCGCCGATGCCCCATCTGTGGGCTAGGCTAGGATGAAATTAGGGTACTCAGACAGACTGATCCATGACGGTTGTCGCCTTCATTATTTTTCTGGGAATTTCTCCGGCCTTGATCTCGCTGCTGGTGGGGCGGCGGGCCGGGCAGCAAACCCAGCAGCAGCTTGCCTTGGCGATGGAAGCTGCCGCCAACCGGGGGCTTCGCGCTTTAGCCGAACGCAACCGCGATCGCCACTATGTAGAAGGACTCGGCCACATGGTGGGCGACATTACCTGTCAGTTCAATGCGCGATCGCCCTATTTGCGCTGCGCCGTCAATCCCCTAGGGCCTTGCGAAACCTGCCAGTATTACCAGTCGAAGCCAATTTGAGGTGTACCCAGCCAGCGGCGATCGCCGCCTGTTAGGTTTTCGCCCTCGCGCTCTGCCTTTGGCTACATTACGTTCTGCAAACTTAATTTAATCAAAGTTAAAGATAGAGCTGTCTCAATCCCAGAAGGGCAAGGAATGCGACACTCTAAAAAGAGCAGAGCTTTATAAGTTTTTAAGTATTGCTACAAACTATTCGCTCCCACCAGGCTGCTATGACGGCTGCTGTCCCTGCTTTTTCTCCCTCTCTCCCAGAACTACCCGCTCTGATAGACGGATTGCCCAATATTTGCGGCTGGGAATCAGCCATTGAAGCGGCAACTTTGCGCACGCCGCCCCCTTCTAGGCAGGCGCTACCGTCCAAGACGGTGCTGGCCGGCTTTGCGATCGCCTTGCACATGCATCAGCCCGTTATACCAGCCGGGCCGGACGGCAAGTTGATCAGCTATTTGCAGTACATGTTTGAACATGCCTTTGAGCATGACAATCACCAGGCTGGTTCCCTGCTCTACTGCTATGGCCGTCTGGGAGATTTTATTCCCGAACTGGTTAGTCAGGGCTGTCAGCCTCGTATCCTGCTGGACTGTTCCGGTACGCTGCTGTGGGGCTTGCAGGATATGGGCCGGCAAGAGACCTTGGCCAAGCTCAAGCGGATCACCGGCGCGGCTGCCTATCAGTCTCAGGTGGAGTGGCTCGGCACTTTCTGGAGCTATGCCCCCGCCTCTAGAATTCCGCTGCCCGATTTAAAGCTGCAGGTACGGGCCTGGCAGCATCACTTTGCCGCTATTTTTGGCCTAGAAGCCCTGGGCCGGGTACAGGGGTTTTCGCTGCCAGCAGCAGATTTGCCGTCTGATTCAGATACCCTATACGCTCTGGTAGAAACTCTCCGTACCTGTGGCTATCGCTGGCTGATGGTGACCCAGGCCAGCCTAGAGCAGCTCATTGGCCAGCCCCTAGCCCAGCCTCATCTCCCCCATCGGCTTGAAGTCACCAATAGGGCCGGAGAAACAGTAGCCTTCACCCTGCTGATCAATCAGGCAGTAGATGCCGACGCCGTTAGCCAAATGCAGCCCTATACCCTGGCTAAACACCTCGCTCAAACGGCGGCCTCTCCCTTACCGCTGGTGATGCAGTCGGCCCCTAGCGAAAGCAGCGCGATGATGAATCGCTTTCCAGGCAGCTTCAAACGCGCCTGGCACGACCTGCGCAGCCAGCCCCAGGTAGCCGGACTGACAGGCTCAGAGTATTTAGACGCCTTGGCAGCGACTGGCTTCGATCTAGATGACTATCCGGTGTGCTCCGTCGCGGCCACCGCTACGCCGCCAACCGCCATACCTGAAACCTTTACCAATACTTCCTTCAGAGCGCCCTTGTCCATTGCCGCCTCTGAGCTAAGGCACCGCCTAAGCGCCCATTTTCATCGCAGCAGGCGCAATATTGACGGCGGTAGGGAGTCGGCTATTACCCGTCAGCCCTGCTACCGGGAGGCACTGCTGTACAATCTGCTGCTGCAGGCTAGCTGTTTTCGCTCTGGGCAGACGGCTCCCTGGTCAAGCTATGCCAGAGAGATCTACGCTCGCGGTGAGCGCCTGCTGCGTTAGCGGGTTTTCAGGGTCCACCAAAAATCTCAGGCCAAAAATCCCAGAAATTTTGCAGAACCCTCAAAATCACTGGGATCGCAGCGATCGCGATTGGTTTGTATTGCTGACTTAGTAGGCGATTGAGTCGAGGGTATAGCGCATGAAATCAGTGGCGACTTCGGCAGATTCATCGTGGGCGGCGAAGACAACGACCATGCTGTCAGTGCCGTAGTCATAGCAGAGAATGCGGAAAACGCCGTCATTAAAATAGCCAGTGCGATCAATTTCGCCACCGCTGCTTTCAACTTCCAGGCTTGACATAAACTCGTCTGTGCGAGCGAGGCATTCCGCGCCGCTGATATCTTCTAGGTAGCGATCGCCGCTGGCAATTTGAGGCTGGGCCAGGGCCGGGAGGCTAGCGCTAGCCAAGCTGAGGCTGAGGAGTCCGGTTGCAATTGAATAGAGGCGTTTCATAATCTCTTGGGTTTCAGATATTCTTAGGCGTTACGTAGTTCAAAATTTGAGACGTTAATGGTAGCGGTAGGATCCTGCCGCTTCCCTTATTCAAGGGGGGTGGCGACAGCCGGAGCGATCTCGCGAGCAGTTAAAAACCTCGTCAAGTGCGTCAGCTCTAATTTGGGGCAGCCGTGATAGTTTGGCACTAGGCTATCGAGCAGCCTGATAGTTTGAGCAACGAGGTTTTGAGCACCCAAGTCTACTGACGTTAAATTACAAGGCTTGAGCCACCCTTTCCTGAAAAATTGAGAAAAATAAGCTCAGTTGCCAAAATCATAACAATTTTAGTCAAATAGGCTGGCTTTGCCATCAGTTTTGCAGACGGCTGCGTCCTAGGGCAATATCAGGCCGGATACCAGATTGACTCAACTTGCTCAATCACCTCAGCGGCTGTGCGCTCGGCGGCCTGCCCCTTCAGCCCCAGCAGCGTGGTGACATGCCCCAGCTTGCGCCCTGGATGGGACTCCCTCTTACCGTACCAGTAGACGTAGGTATTGGGGAGCTGTTCGAGGCGCTGCCGCTTTTCCGGGTAGTCATCGCTCGCCTGCTCGTAGCCCAGCAGATTCACCATCACCGCTTGCTGACAGGCTAAGGCGGGCGATCCCAAAGATAAGCCGCTTACGGCCCGCAGGTGCTGCTCAAACTGCGACGTGCGGCAGGCATCTAGGCTATAGTGGCCAGAATTGTGAGTGCGGGGGGCCACTTCATTCACCAGTACCCGGCCCTCAGCGGTGAGAAATAGCTCAATGCCAAAAACGCCAACTGCCTGCAGACTATCCATTAACTTGCGGGCGATCGCTCCTATCTCTTCGGCCACAGGTAGCTCCACTTTAGCCGAAGCAATCACGCGGCGACAGACCTGATCTACCTGCTGGGTTTCCACGATGGGATAGGCGATCACCTCTTTCAGCCGCGATCTCGCCACCATAATCGCCAGTTCGCGCTCGAACGGCACAAACTCTTCCAACAGGATGGGGGCATAGTCTAGCTGCTGCCAGGTCTGTTCGACCGCTTCTAGGGTTGCCAGAATAAACGTGCCCTGACCGTCATAGCCATGTCGCCGGGTTTTGAGCACCAGCGGCAGGCCCAGCTCGCTCACCTTTTGGGCCAGTTGAGGCCGATCGGCCTCAGACTCTAAACCCGCAAACTGAGGAACGGGCAGACCGATACTTTGCAGATAAGTTCGCTGTTCATATTTGTCCAGCAGGGGCCTAAGCGCGGCCAGGGTCGGATAAAACTCAACCCCCTGCTCGGCCAGTTCGGCCAGGGCAGCCAGGTTAATAAACTCGTTTTCAAAGGTAATCAAATCGCACTTGCGGGCCAGTTCCGCCGTCGCCTCGGCGTCTTCAATGGGCGCTAAGACGGTTTCCTTCGCAATCTTGGCGGCAGGATCGGTGGCTCGCGGGGTCTGGACAATCAGGTCTAGACCTAGCTTTTTAGCACTTGGCACCATCATCCAGGCCAGTTGACCGCCGCCAATCACCCCAATCCGCTGGGCCGGCGCGGCTTCTTTGGGCGCTAGGTTAAACAAGTTGGTAGAAAAAGACATAGCAGGGGCGATCGCGTCAGGTTGAGGCCACTGCTCAATTATCTCAGGTAGAGAACGCCGCTGGCTAGAAAACGTGACGTTGGTGAACCAGATGTGCTTAAGTGAAATCAGCTATTTCTAACCATAGGGTGATGAAATTAGGTTTTCTCCTGCCTCTCCTCAGTCTCGTCTGCAGCGCCCCCGTCGCTAGCGCTGCCAAAACATCACCCTCGGCCCTTGAGCTGCTGCCAGCCGACACCGCCATGACCCTGATTCTAGATACCACAGAGGAAACCTGGGGCCAGCTCAGCCAGTTTCAGCTATTCACGCTGATTGAGGAATATACGGGAACCGTGCCCAATCCGGGCGGTCTGCCCTACGTGCCCTTCGACATTTCCTATCAGTCTAGTATTGCCCCTTGGATTGGCGAGTCTGCCGTTGTCGCCCTGATGCCGCTGCCGGAAATACCGGCTGATTTTGAAAATCAGCTCCTCATGGTGGCTCCCATTGCCGACTTTGATGCCTTTGACGGCTTTTTAGAGCAAATCGCGGCGACCCGCAGCGCCAGCCCGACGGAAGAAATCTATGGCGGCGTGTCAATCTATGTCTGGCCGCCAGAGGCGCTGCCCGCTGCCGCCGATGAGCCACCAGAGCCAGCCCCCTTGAGCTGGAGCGGCGATCGCTTGATCCGGGCGATCGCCGCCCTACCAGATACTGCGCCTGACTTTGAAATTGAAATTGAGCCAGAAGCGCCGCAGCCGCCTATGCTGCCCTCCCTAGCTGTTGCCGTGCTGCCGGGATACCTGGTGATGTCGGCCCAGGCGGCTCCGGTGCGGCAGCTAATTGCCAGTCAGCGCTCCCAAGCTCCAACGCTGCTGGACGCATCCCAGTTTCAGCCCACACTGACTAATCCCGATTTTGAGCAGGCTCTCGTCACTATCTATGGCAATGTCGGCCAAATCAATCGCTACGCCGTCGCCGATCCGACTATTTTTGATTTGCCCTTCCCCCCTCCCCTGCCCATACCGCTGCCGTTTCCCCGCCCCGATTTCTCCTCCGAAGATATTCGCGCGCTGACCGAAACGGACGCGGTGCTAGAAAGCTTTGTCAAAGTCACAGACGGCGGCATTTTGGCCCAGGGCCGCGCCTATATTGATCCAGCCCAGCCGCTAGAGCTGGGGCAAGCGCCTGCCGCAGCGAACCCGCTGCCCCAGCTACTGCCAGCCCCCACCTACCTCTTCAGCAGTGGCTACGATTTAGGCGGTCTGGGTCTGCGGCTGCTCCGTCTTCTAGAGAGTTTCAATATTGAGCAGATTGATACCGGGCTGGCCTTTTTGAACATTGCGGTGACGGCGGCGACCGGGCTGGACTTAGAAGCTGATATTTTGGCCTGGATGGACGGGGCTTATGGCTTCTTTCTGTTTCCCAGCCGCGAAGGTCTGGTGAGTGAATTTGAGCCACAAATTGAGTTGGGTCTGGGCCTGATGCTGCAAACCAGCGATCGCCCGGCGGCTGAACTGGCCCTGCAGGCCCTCGATCAGTTTCTGCTGAGCAACGGCGTCACCGTCGAGTCCCAGACCATCAATGACGTAGCGGCAACCCGCTGGGAAATTGCCCTGACAGAGGGAGCGAGCCCAACCGATATCGTCGGCTATGGCTGGCCTAGCGAGGATGTGCTGACCCTGGCGGCAGGCTCCGGCTCTCTGCGGCGCTTGCTCAACCCCCGGCCCTATGAGCCGCTGGCAGAACACACCACTTTTCAAAATGCGATCGCCCCTTTTCCAGCAGAAAATCAGGGTTATTCCTACATCAATATGGGGTCTACGCTGTCCTTTTTATACCGGGCGCTGGGCCTTAGCCTAGAGACTCCTTTCGTGCCGGAAGCCCAGCGTTTTTTAGGCACTTTGCACAGCATCAGCCTCACGACTTCGCAAGCGGCTGACTATGCCCAAGCCGATTTATTTTTTGTGTTAGCCCCAGGGCTGATTCATTGTCGTCAGGGTAAACCCGCAACCCTATCTCTACCGTTGCTCGACATGATGCCAGCCTAATATTCTCGACGGATGCATGGGGGCTTTAGTTTTACTCTCCTGACTTTGAATC
>JAAHIC010000232.1 GCA_010671965.1 Leptolyngbya sp. SIO4C5 | reverse complement strand
TGGAAAACACCAACATGACTGATGAACAACATTCTCTGCTAAAAGCATCAGACATCAATTCAATGGATGCGTTCGAGTTTCATCATCCGCTCAATCCCAATTCGGAAATTTATTTACGGTTTCTTGGGCGTGCCGTCGGTCTCAAACGCATTGGTGTGACGATCGCTCGCGTCCCTCCGGGCAAAGAATCTTTCATTTACCATGCTCACCAGAATGAAGAAGAATGGGTTTACATCTTGTCAGGTCGAGGGATTGCAGAAATTGGAGATCATGAATACGAAGTTGAACCAGGAGACTTTATGGGATTTGCGCTGCCTCAACAACCCCATCATCTTCGTAATCCATTCGATGAAGACCTTGTATACCTGATGGGTGGAGAAGCAAGACGCTTAGATGTTGGCGTTTTTCCGCGGCTTGGTAAACGAGTGATTCTAGATAGTGAGTCAGCTTACATATTTGATGAGTCAGCGCTTCAGCTTTTTTGGAGTAGTGAACAATCTGCTGAGGACTGATGTCTGGCTGGCGCGATCGCTGCATAACCATTCAAGTGCAACGGGTGATCGCAAGCTACAGATGCTGATTTCGCAGCTGTCTGCTGCCGATTTGAGCCGTTAGGCAGCTTATCAAAGGGAAAAAACTTATGGAAAAAGTTGCTGTATTTGGTAATGCGGGCGGGGGAAAGTCTACCCTCAGCCAGCGACTGGCAGAAATGACGGGACTCCCCTGGGTGCCGCTCGACTCTATGCAGTATCGGCCCGGTGGCGGCGAAGTCCCCCGTGCTGAATTTAAAGCGGCCCACGATGTGCTGCTGGAGCAAGACCAGTGGGTCGTGGATGGCCTTGGCTCCCTGAATACCGTCTGGAAACGACTGGAGGTGGCTGATACGCTGGTGTATCTCAACATGCCTGTATTGCGGCATTCCCTTGGCTGAACTCAGCTAGCGAACCCTCAGCAAGGCTAATCCGGCCATAGCAGAGTGTCGATGTCTCTAAGCCTAATTGCTTATGAGATAGGTTTTCTCAGCACCTCTCTGACGCGGTAAATAGGACGTTTCTGAGACTCGTGATAGGTTCTCATCACTAACTCTGCTAGCAGGCCAAAGCAAAAAAGCTGAATTCCAGCCAGCAAAAGCACGACAGCCAGTATCAGCAATGGGCGATCGCCAATAGATTGCCCTAAGCCCAGCTTCAGGAATGTCAAATACAGACCGAGGCAAAAGCCAATCATCATCGAAAAGATGCCTAGCAGGCCGAATACATACATGGGCTTAGTCAAAAACCGCTTCATGAAATAGACCGTTACTAAGTCCATGATTACTCTGAATGTGCGGCCCAAACCATACTTACTTTGACCAAACTGACGCGCATAGTGATTGACGGGAATCTCAGCAATGCGAGCGCCTTCTATGGAGGCCAGCGCCGGTAAGAAACGGTGCAGTTCACCATAAAGATTCATGTCTCTCACTACTTCAGTTCGATAAGCTTTTAGGGAACAGCCATAGTCGTGCAGATTGACTCCGGTGACCCGGCCAATCAGCCAATTAGCTATCTTAGAAGGCAATAAGCGTGTGACCTGATTGTCCTGGCGATTAATCCGCCATCCGCTTACCAGGTCATAGCCTTCATTTAGCTTATGGAGCAGCTTGCTAATATCGGCTGGATCGTTTTGTAAGTCTCCGTCCAAAGTGATAATGACTTGCCCCCTGGCATAGTCAAAACCAGCCGCCATAGCAGCGGTTTGGCCATAGTTGCGGCGCAGCAGCAGCACCGTTAGCTGGCTGTGCTGAGCGGCCAGTTCCTTCAGCAACTTCGCTGAACCATCTGTTGAGCCATCGTCAACACAGATCACCTCATAGGCACTGGCCAAAGCGTCAGCGGCCTGTAGAACTTTGTCTAGAAGCCTAGGGATACTCTCGTATTCGTTATAGATGGGAATGACTAAGGAGAGTTCAATCAAGCTGCAATTTCCGGATTAATTAAATAGTTAAAAGTTAGCAGTTCAAAATTCGGGACACTAGCAGTAGAGACAAGCTCCTGCCTGCCCCTCTTGTTAAGGAGGCGGCAATAGCCGGGGAATCTCACGATTAACGATAACCCCCAGGAAGCATCCTGAGCCATTCGTTTGACTAAACTTCCTCAGCAAACCACTCCACCTGCAGCAGCGTCAACATCCAGGGAAGCCTGACAACCCGGATGCTCCAGGGTAAGCGATCGAGGAGGATGTCATGGCTCTGGTGTTCCACCTGCAGCAGCCAGCCGTCCTGACGACGGCGCAGCAGGCCGGGTCTCTGCAAAAAGGCGCGTCTGAGACCGTCCGTAGAGATATTTTTCAAGGCTGACCAGTTTTGAATCACGGCTAAAAGGAGTTGCTCACTCTCATCGCGTTCAGTCTCTGTTAGGTCTAAGCGGTAGGGAATGGAATCGCCTAGGCTGAGGCCGCACAGCAGCTTGTTCAAAGGCAGGCTGGCTTCCAGGGACTCAGTTGAACCGTCTACGAGGTGTTGCAGCAGCAGGGCGGTGCGGGGGGCCGCCTCAGGCGTGATGAACTGGCCCGATTCCACTAAGCCCAGAGTTGCTAAAAAACGGCTGAGAAAGGGCCAGAGCAGGACTAAGCCGGAATTGTCAATGTAGATGGACTCGTCTGGTGGGAGGCTATCTGAGTCGTGAGCAGGAAAGTTTGGGGGGTGAGCAGTGGTAATAGTAGATGCGATCGCCGCCATCACCTGCTCAGCCTGCAGCACCACTGGCGGCAAAGCGACGGCAATTGCGGGTTCCTCAAGCTGAGTCACAAGCTGGTCAAGCTGGGATACAAGCTGCTGTAGCGGTGCGATCGCGCTCTGAGAGAGAACGGATGGCGGGCGATCGCTCAGCCTCTGTCGTAGCGCCTCGGTCTGCCGTACAAGCGAGTCGAGGCGGGAGCTAAGAGGCGCGATCGCGGCGGCGGCAACTGCTCGCAGCTGAGCCAGCAGACTGAGTAATCGCTCTAAATTTTTTAGCGCTGGCGCAGTCGCCGCTGAGGTCTGCAATGGATTTTTTGCCGGGTTTGGGCGGGTAGAAGCCGTAGCGGCTTGAGCGCTCTGGGACTGGGCGATCGCCCTTAGGAGGAGCGGCAGCTCACTGGCAAAACCCTCTCCTGCCTGCTGGCGAGACTTAATAGCCCTTAGTAGCTGCTGCACCAGCGATCGCTTTTCTAGCTGCAATTGAGCCGCAATCTGCCAGAGACTGCTCTGCAACAGCGTCTCCAGCCTGGGCGGCGCGGCTGAGCTGAGGGCGAGCTGTGAGCCAAGCCCCTGCCAGAGCATTTGTCTGAGCCGCGCCGGACTGACGCCTTGCCAGCAGGCGACGTGGGGCCACAGCCGCTGCATATCGCTGAAATAGGCTCGCACCGCGCGATCGCTCTCCGGCAGCAGCAGCTTCAGCATCTCTGCCAGCATTTGCTCAGAGAACTGGTAGAGTATTCGCTGTCTGGGCCTCTCCTGTGCCAGCGCCTGTTTGAGTAAAGCTTTGAGCCTAGTTGGCAAATGGGCCAATACGCGAGTAAAGCCTTCCTGCAGGGCTGACTGAGTTTGCACCTGGCACCACCAGGGAAAGCGCCCCGTGTGGATAAAGTCTTGCAAAAGTTCAAAATCGGCCTCTCTAGGACTGACAGGCGGCGCGGTCTGCCAGGCAGTGGGGTTTTTGAAAGACGCGGCTGAGGGGGTGAGGGCTGCAGCAGCTGAGTCAGAGAGGGCCGTGGCCGAATCTGCAGGACGGGCTGGAGACGATAATCGCTGTTGGGAGAGCTGCTGCGCTAAACTAGCAGCGATTTTCTGGACAAAGTCGGTTTCTAAAGCGGCCAGCTCGATTTCACCCAGGTCAATTTCCAGGCGATCGATGCGATAAATACTGTCTGCATCGCTGAGCCGATCGCAGTAGGCTTCAATCAGCGGCACTACCTGACTGCGGTAGAGGGCGCTGATGCGGTTTTGCAGCTCAAAGGCTTTTACTTCAGAGCCGACCCGTAGCTCTAAAATCTGCTGCTTAATCACGTGGCGCTGTTGGGGCATGACAGTCTCAGGCCACTACGAAGGTTTCGCCAATCGTCATGTAGCCTACCAGGGCCGGAAAGTCAGGAATCTGGCTCGATCCCAGCTCTAGAAAATTGATCAGGCGGGTGGCTGCGGTGGCCGCTTCGGTGCTGTCGGTGACGTTGCCGGAGAGGTCTTGCAGCCAGAGGGCGTAGAGGGTTTCAAACTCGCGCATCTTGGTTGACGTCAGCCAGTGGAGGCGCAGATGGATATGGGCCGGGGTTTCGGCAATTAGCGTATTGCGAATAAGCTGTCTCACGTTCGCAGAGCGGAACCGCTGGGGCCAGTCAGGCAAAATGACGCTGACCTGGAAAGAAAAGGGATCGGGAAACTGCTGGCTGCTGACCCACTCTCCCGTGTCTGCAGCCACGAACTCGCGCAGGATATCAAACGTATCTGCCTGGGGGTTGATCACCTCATAGGTGCCGCTGTAGTGGCTGGAGTAAAAGAGGGTGATTTGCTCGCCTGCCTGCAGTCCGTGCTGGGGCGAGGTGCAGGTCACCTGATCTGGCCGCTCAGCCGGACTGAAGCCGCTGATGGCATGGGCAAAGCTGAGAAAATCTGGACTGGCGGCCTCCCCGGATGCAGCACTCGTAGCGCCTGCCGCTCGCGGCCGCAGCAGAATATGCTCGATCAGATAAAATCCTTCGCTATTAGAAGAGGCCAGAAAACGCCTGCTCGGTTCAATGCCTAACAGGCGAGCCAGTCGCCGCTTTAGTCCTGAGACGTTTTGAAAGTTTTCTAGCTGGTTGGGATTGAGCGTATAGTTAAAAGCGCGATTGCGATCGGCACTGACTGCTCGATACTGGCTGACAAAATCAACTTTAGGCTGAATGACGCTGTGCTGGCGGCTGAGGTCTGAGACATCGGCGTCGGGGTAGAGCAGGGAAGCCTCGGTAAAGGTTTCACCATACTGGGCCATGAGGTGATCCAGCAGGCGGTTTTTGCGATCGCAGGCGATCGCCTCGCTTTCCGGTAGGCGCTCTAGGCGATCGCTATAGTCTTCAGCCAGGATCGCCGCGCCGCCGGGAAAGTGGGCGATACTCTGAGCAAAGTAGGTCTTTACGTCTCGGTTTTCAGGGGAAAACAGCGCTTTGACCTGATCGAGCTGGGTTAAACAGTTGGCTAAAAGCTGGTCAAAGACCATCAGGTAGGCTTGAAGCTGCTTGGCCTCAGCCTGACGCTGATCGCTAGCAGAAGCGGGCAGCCCCAGTTGGCCAATGCCGTAGGCTAGGGGAAACTCGGTTTGGATAGACTCGTACTCGGCCAGTTGGCGGTAGTCTCCGGCGGGTACGGGCAGGTCGAGCTGGGGCGAGTGGGGAACGGCCGTGTTTCCTAAGGCGGCAGCTTTGGCCTCGACCCGCTCGGCGGTCGGCGAGCAGGGAATCTGCCCTTTATAAAAGCGGATATCTCCAGCGGCGATCGCGGCTCTGACCGGCTTGAGCCGAGGAGTTAGCTGCTGGTCTAAATCCAGCGCCCAGGCTTGGGGAGTGGGGGAGCGATCGCTGGCGATCGTAATCTGCCGCACAGTTTCAATCCCTGGCAGATTTAAAATGACGTGAATCAAATCTGAGGTATGCAGCTCGCTCTGACGCTGGAACTCCTCTAGCTGGGCGTCATCAATAAATCCGTGTTGCAGCCGGGGACCTGCAAAAATCTCTTCAACTGGAACGCCCCGCTCTAGCAGCTCTGGCAGGCTGACAAAGGGGAGAACAGGCGAAATCAACTCATCTAACGCCCCATGCAGCTGGGCCATGAGCTGATGGGGATCGGCCGCGTCGGCAATTTCAATCTCAGCTCGAACCGTAATTTCTTCAATCGGTAAAACCCGAACTTCAGCGAAATCTTCGCAGAGGTTGCGGTGCTGGTGCAGCCGTGCTTTAGCCGCACTCACCAAATCCGCTGCCTGATAGCCGGGTTCTTGCTCTAGCAGGACGCGGTAAAGTCCTCGCAGGTGAACAGGTTCAGCTAGATCTAGGCTGCTGAAGGTGAGTTTGGCGTTGTTGGCGTCGTAGTAAAGTTCTGGCTGGGGCGTTTCGATCGGTTCTAGCCAAGCATTTTTGATGCCGTCGATGTCAATTAGCAGCTTGCGATAGTCGGCAATGGTGAGGGGATTGACGGTGAGGCTATCTCTGGCGGTGAGAAAGAGGGGGCTACCGGGGGCCTCGGCTGGATACGCCAGCAGGTCTGCCATGTCGAAAGAGAGGCGATAGCTCAGATCGGTGATGGCATAGCAGAGGGCTTCTAGGATGGTGATGCCGGGGTCGTGGGCGTTGTAGTCTGTCCACTGGCTACCGGCTAGCTGCTCAATGATTTTGATCCCTTCTCGCCGCAGCCGGGCGTAGTCCATACCGGCATGTGCGAGGGGGGCGTTAGTAATTGTCAGAGAGTCGGCCATGAGAGAGCAATTGCTGGGTCGGTTGTTGCCAATAGTCGTGTCGCTTGAGGCAGTCCGGTCTGGAATTCAAGTCTCAGGCTTACTGCCAGTGTCCGTTGAAGCGGATTTAGGGTTTTGCTGAATTAGCTGATATGGGTTCACCCAGCATTTCTTCAGCTTCGGTAGCAACGTTGTCCAGCAACGCTGCCTGATTATTTTCGTCCGCTTTGGCTAATTCTTCTTCTAAAACCTGAATTGCCCCCTGAATCCGCAGCAGGGTGTTTTGAACATTCGCCTGCTTGGCCTCTAATTCTGCCAATACCTTCTGGCCCGATTCAAACTCAGTTTTAAGGGCTTGTAAGCGCTGCTGAAGCTGCTGTTTCATCTGCATATTTCCTGATAGCTAAACAATCAAAAAGCGTGAAAGGTAGGGTGGGCAATGCCCACCCTATGTTGCAGTTGCAGTTCCCGTCTGCCCCGGGCGCGCCGGTATAAGCTAGATTGCGGATGAATG
>JAAHIC010000231.1 GCA_010671965.1 Leptolyngbya sp. SIO4C5 | reverse complement strand
TCCTTTTCTTCTGCCCGCTGCTGCATCATTTTGTCCGTCATGGGGGTGGCGATATAAGCGGGAGAAACGGAGTTGACCAGCACCCCGTCTTTAGCAAAAGCCTTAGATAGATTCTTGGCTAAGTTCAGCACCCCTGCCTTGGCAGCACAGTAGGGCATCTCATCTGTATAGGGCTGGACAGCATCCTCTGAGGCAATCAGCACGACCCGCCCCCACCCGGCTGCTTGCATACAGGGGATAAAGGCACGACAGACGCGAACCGCCGCCATGAAGTCGGTTTCAATTGTTGCGTACCAGTCTTCGTCACTCAGCTCTAAAAACGGCTTCGTAGCTCCGGTGATACCCGCCGCGTTGAGCAAAATATGGACACCGCCAAAGCGATCGAGAATTTGCTGCTTAGCAGACTCCACTTCTTCTAGGTTTCTGAGATCGGCTTTCACCGCAAAGGCTTCACCAACCGTTTTGACTTCCTCGACAGTTTCCTGGAGCTGCTCTGTCGTTTTGTCAATTAGCGCAATTTTGACGCCTTCATCTGCCAGCAGCTTGGCCGTAGCCCGGCCAATACCAGAGTCGCCCCCGGTAATCACAGCCACTTTGTCTTTAATCCCCAACTGCATAAGATCTCCGTTATTTTTTAAGCTTAAAGTGCGCTTTTAACACTCCTTTTTGAGGAATTTGCCTAGCTACACGCCTTTTATCGTAAAAAGGTTTGTGATTTTATTGGTCTACCTTGAAGCGGAAATCAGCCCAATATCGTGGTTTGTATCGATAGACAGGTAAAATTCAGGCGAGGATTTGCTAAAAGGTTTAACTGATGTGTGGACTGAAATGAATGGCGACTCTATCCGCTCCAATCTTAGCTGGGCTGAGCATTCTAGCCATTCTGCTAGTTTGGGCAGTTCTGTATGTTTTGTGGCGCACAGCCTTGCTAGCGGCAGCGTACAAGGCAAAGGTGCTGGCCTCTAGCATTTTTGTGGCTCAGCGCCAGCCGGAAGCGGTTTTGGCCGAAGACCTTGCCGTTGATAATCTGGCTCTGCTGAAATACGTCCAGACTCAGATTGACTGGCAGGCTCAAACTGTAACAGCTTCGGTTTTTGGGGTGGCTCAGCGCCAGGTAATCTGTCGGCCTGGGTTAGGCTGCACGCTGGTGGTAGATGTACCTGCAGGTAAGATTCAGCAGCAGCCAAATCCGCTGGCAACTTGCTCTCGCAGCCACAAAGTTTTTGAGTTTCCGATCGCGGCAGAACCTCCCCATCGCGTTGACGAGGCGCAGCTAGCAGCCGTGGTCGAGTCAGCGTTTGCTGAGGCTGATCCAAAGCGGCAGCAGCGCAGTCGGGCCCTGATCGTCGTGCAGGCAGGCCAAATCATTGCTGAGCGCTATGCACCAGGGTTTACGGCAGAAACTCCCCTGCTGGGTTGGTCAATGACGAAAAGCGTGGTGAATGCGCTGGTCGGAATTTTAGTGCAGCAGGGCAAGCTATCGCTAGACACCTGCGGCCTGGTAGCTGAGTGCAATGAGGCAGGCGATCGCTGTGAAGCCATCACCATCGACCAGCTTTTACGCATGAGCAGCGGCCTGCCATTCTCTGAAATTTACAGTAATCCGCTCTCTAACGTCACCAAAATGCTGTTTAGTCGCGGTGACATGGCAGCCTACGCGGCCAATCGCACTCTGGCGGAAGTTCCGGGAGTGCACTGGAGCTATGCCAGTGGCACAACCAACATTCTTTGCCGGATTATCCGGCAGGTGGTCGGCAACACTGAGGCCGCTTATTTTGCCTTTCCTCACCAGAAGCTATTTGAGCCACTGGGCATGACCAGCGCTGTTTTAGAGCCAGACGCTAGCGGCACGTTTGTCGGCTCCTCCTATATGTACGCGACGGCGAGGGACTGGGCTAAGTTTGGACAGCTCTATCTACAGGATGGGGTCTGGGACGGGGAGCGAATTTTGCCGGAGGGCTGGGTGGACTATTCCCGCACCCCCGCCCCTGCAGCTCCGCAGCAGCAGTATGGGGCTCACTTTTGGCTGAAGGTGCCCCATTCTTACGCTTCAAAGCGATCGCCCAAACCCCAAATGCCAGCAGACACGTTCATGGCCTGCGGCTATCAAGGACAGATTCTGACCCTAATTCCGTCACTGGATTTAGTCGTCGGGCGGTTTGGCCTCTCCCAGCTACGCGGCAGTTGGGATCACGAATGGTTCATTCAGCAGCTTGTAGCCGCCGTCTCTGCCAGTGCCGAATAGCTAAGACTGTCCTGCCGCTACGGGTCTTTCAGCAGTTTTCCAGGCCCTAGCGCTCCATAGAGATGATTCAAAAAGCTAGGAGCGAAACCGGGCTGCTCCCGCTGCGGCCAAACTCACGAGTCCGACGGCGATCATCGCTCGCAGCGATAGGGTTTCTCCTAAAATAATCCAGCCTGCGATCGCCGCTGCCACAGGTTCCAGGCTCAGCAGCACGCCAAACGTCTTGATCGGCAGCAGCCGCAGCGCCATCAGCTCGAACGAGTAGGGAATCACCGACGACAGCAGAGCCACCCCTAACCCCAACGTCAAGGCTTGGGGCTGCAGCAGGGCAGCCCCTTCGCCCAAAACGCCCACAGGCAGCAGCACAACCGTCGCGATCGCCATCGCCCAGGCCAAGCCGTCTATGCCGGGAATAGCGCGGCCTGTTTGGGCCGACAGCAGAATGTAGGTGGCCCAAAAAACGCCCGCCAGCAGCGCCAGTCCCATTCCCAGCAGATCCACCTCAAACCCTTGAATCGGCGTCAGCAGCAAAATTCCTGCCCCCGCCAGCAGCACCCACAGCCCGTCTAGCCAGCGCCGCGAATTGGCAACCGCCAAGCCCAGCGGCCCCAAAAATTCCAGGGCGACGCCAATGCCAATCGGTACCCGGTCGATAGCTTCATAAAATGACCAGTTCATCAAAGCCAGAGAAAGGCCAAATCCGGCCAGCAGCCAGAGGTGAGTTCGCGCCAGCGCCTGCCAGCGGGGACGCCACAGAATAAACAGAATGACAGCGGCAAAACCTACCCGCAGCAGCACCATCCCTGTTGGCCCCAACTGCTGAAACAGCGACTTGGCTAGGGCAGAGCCGATTTGCGTAGAGCCAATGGAACACAGAACCAGTCCCATTGGCGGCACGGAAAGCCGAGATGCAAGCTGCTTCATGAATTGCCTACGATAGTTTAGATGTGCAAAAAATTTGGCCCATGCCTGAAGCAGATCAACTCCAAGCGCTGCGATCGCGCTACCTGCAGCTCACCAATCAGGTGCTGCCAGAAGCCGCTAAAACGCGCCAATTTTCAGTACGCTTCAACCACTGCTTTCAGCGCATTATTCTAGACAATCTGTTCCAAACCTGCTGGTATGAGGTACTCGAAAAAGGTAAAACGCCGGCCTATCAGCAGCTTTCTAAGTCGCAGCTAGAAGCGGCGATCGCGATCGCAAACAGCGTTTTAGAACAGCCAGACGAGTATTTGACAGCCCTTAACCGTAAGAGTCTACACTGGCGCGGGCACGACTAGATTGAAGCTGCGACCTGAGAACAAGCTGTGGAGGCAGTATAGCCTGATGCCTCGACCGCCTTTAGAAGAAAAGAGCGATTTTGCCTAGCAAAAGCCTTAAAACTTAGCAAATAGAAAAAATACTTTAGCCTAGATTTTTACACCTTGATAATAAAAATACTTACGGCAAATTTTGTTAACGCTGCCAGTCGCTAGCCAAAGTTGTGCAGGATACTTATCTTGTCCGAAGACTTAATCCTATTAGGACAAAGAGGTGATTCCAATGCACACCTATGAAGTATTCGTTGACATTTGCGAATGTCAAAGTCTAGCCAGCTCTAGCTGTCGCTTTTTAGAAGAGCGCTATCAGATTAGCGCTGACTCTAGAAATCAAGCTCAATATAATGCTCTAAACCGAGCCGAAGCTGCCCATCCCAAGGCAACTGAATATGATGTCAGGGTCACACGTATGCTGGCCTGATAGTTTAGCTTCCTTATTTTTACTCATTACAAGTCCCTGGAGATAGTTTTCATCTCCAGGGACTTTT
Organism: Leptolyngbya sp. SIO4C5; assembly: GCA_010671965.1. Lineage (GTDB taxonomy): Bacteria > Cyanobacteriota > Cyanobacteriia > Phormidesmidales > Phormidesmidaceae > Sphaerothrix > Sphaerothrix gracilis. The sequence continues at coordinate 2,907 of JAAHIC010000231.1, read as the reverse complement.
AGATTCGGGACTCACGCACTTGACGAGGTTTTAACTAATTGCCAGCTCCCCCAGCGATCGCTCTCCCTGATTAAGGGGAATAGGGGGACTTTAGTATGAATCCCTAGTGTCCAATTTTTGAACTGCGTAACTCCTAAAATTAAGGAATTCAGCCCTCTAAGCAGCTATTAGGCTTCTTGCCAAAGCTGACGCACTTTGTCAGGCAGATAGCCCGCGATCTCGGAAATCCGCTCTTGGGATAGCTCATCTTTGGTGGCTGAGAAAACAGCAGAGGTCGCCTTTTCAGGACTGACATATTTGGATAAGCCGCCTTCCTGCCTAATGCGAAAGAGGAAGGTTTCACCGTCAAACTTCAGCGGCGGGCGAATCTGACTGAGAAAATGCACGATGGGATTGGTATCTTGCCAAAGCTCGGCCACTTCGTTTTGTAGCGCTTTGTCTTCAGTCTCGACGGCTTTTTCATGCAGTTCATCAGCTACCCGTCCAGAAGCGTCCTTGGTCATCAGGTCGCGCATGGTGCGAAAGACAACCTCAGCTAGGTCACGGGCGTCAAAAATGTCTTCTAGCTGCCCCTTGATCATGACCTTCTCTAAAAAGTCCATGTTCTCAGTGGCAATCGGCGTTGCCGGACCGCCCTTAAGTGCTTCTGGCGGATTCTCGTTCATTTTTTCCAGCAGTCGCTGCCCCTTTTCCGTCAGTTCAGCTTTTTCAAACTCAATCAGGTGAGGCAGGGGGCCATCTTCAGCGCCCAGCGTATTGGCAACCCGCACATCTACCTCATCGGGATTGACGACACTCGGCACATCGTCCTGATTGCCGTAGGCGTTTCCGGAAAACTTAGCGTCGATAAACCCTTTTTGATTCAGATAGTCAAGATGGCCTAGCAGATCTGATTTACTGAGCTGACGCCCTACAAAGTCATTTTCGGTGAGATTGACTTCATGCTTACCCTCAGCGCTTGAGTCCCCTTCACCGATTCTTTTTAGCAAGATATAAGCAACGTCATCTCTTAGATTGATAGGCATATAAAATTTCTCCTAGCTGTTAAGTTTTATCAATGCGTTAACAAAACCCTAGGCTGATCTGCAGACAGAATCATCTACTGGAAGATGTATTTTGTCTGATTAGATACGGTTTGCGATCGCCTAAAGCTCTTAATAGCTCTACGGTTTCAGCCCACGGGAGCGATCGCCTTTTGTCGGTCGTATTAGGCTGAGGAAAGCAGATTTTTTCTAGCCTAGTTCTAGACATAAAAACTCATGACGGCAGTGTCTTCCCTCCTCGCGCCGATACAAGCCTGGTTTAAACAGCAGGGCTGGCAGCCCTTGCCCTTTCAGCAAGCTACCTGGGAAGCGTATTTGGCAGGCCGCAGCGGCCTCATTCAGGTGCCGACTGGGGCGGGTAAAACCTATGCCGCCGTCATGGGGCCGCTGGCAGACCTCCTGCAAAATCCCGGTTCCGGCCTGCAGCTACTCTATATCACGCCGCTACGGGCGCTGTCCCGTGATATTGAGCAGGCGATTCGCCGCCCCATTGAGACAATGGGCTGGAACTTACAGGTAGATGCTCGCACCGGGGACACCAGTTCCTCGCGCAAATCACGGCAGCTTAAAGCCATGCCCCATATTTTGATTACGACACCAGAATCGCTGGCGGTGATGCTGTCCTACAAAGACACCGCCAAGCGGTTTGGCAGCCTGCGAGCAGTGATTTTAGACGAGTGGCACGAGCTGATGAGTTCCAAGCGCGGTACGCAAACAGAGCTGTGCCTGTCTCATCTGCGCCAGCTTGGCCCCCCGCTTAGAACCTGGGCGATCTCGGCCACCTTGGGCAATCTGCCGGAAGCGGCCCAGGTAGCGGTAGGGCTGGGCTGCGAGCCGATGGTGGTGCAGTCTGACCTCAAACGGCAAACAGTGATTCAGAGCATTCTGCCGACGTCAGTAGATACCTTTCCCTGGGCCGGACACTTGGGCCTGCGGCTGTATGAGGAGCTGATTGCCGCCCTCGATATTGAGAAGTCAACTCTGATTTTCACCAATACGCGATCGCAGGCAGAGCGCTGGTTTCAGGCGCTGCAGTTTGCTCTGCCAGAACAGAGCGATCGCATTGCCCTGCACCACGGCTCAATTGACTTTAAGACCCGGCAGGCGATCGAGGCGGGAGTAAAGCAGGGAGAAATTAAGTGGGTTGTTTGTACTTCCTCCTTGGATCTGGGGGTTGACTTTCAGCCCGTAGAGCGGGTAGTGCAGATTGGCAGCGCCAAAAACCTGGCACGGCTGCTGCAGCGGGCTGGGCGCTCGGCCCATGTCCCAGAGGGCACGGCAGAAGTATTCTTTTTACCAACGAATGCCCTGGAACTGCTAGAAATTTCTGCTTTTCGTCACGGTTTGGCCGCTGGACACATTGAAACCCGGCATCCCCGTTCTAAACCTTACGATGTTTTAATTCAGCATTTAGTGACGCTGGCCTGCGGCGATGGCTTTGCCCCCGCCCAAACGCTAGCCCAGATTCAGCAAACGGTGTCTTATGCAGCTTTAACAGAGGCTGAATTTGACTGGATTCTAGACTTCTTGGCCCAGGGCGGAAAATGTCTCAAAGCCTATCCCCGCTACCAGAAAATTAGCCTCGATCAGGGGGTTTACCGGGTGACGAACGCCCAAATGACTCGAATGCATCGGTTGGGCATCGGTACCATTACCTCCAATCAGACGGTGCGCGTTGTCTATACCAATCGCAAAGAGATCGGTACGGTGGAAGAAAGCTTTGTCTCCAAGCTGAAGAAAGGCGACGTTTTCTTCTTTGCGGGGCGACAGCTAGAGTACTTTCAGCTCAAAGACATGGTGCTCTATGTCAAAGGCACCCAGAAGAAATCAACCGTTACGCCGAGCTGGGGGGGCAGCCATTTAG
>JAAHIC010000230.1 GCA_010671965.1 Leptolyngbya sp. SIO4C5 | reverse complement strand
CCGCTATCATTCGCTCAGAAATATCGATCGCGATCGCTGATTTACTCACCTAGTACCGTTAACCCAACTTTGTCCGATTGACATCAGGATCCTTAGCGTAGAACCAAGCCAGTGTCATTACGCCTTTTGGGGGTGGGCTAGCCCGTGACATAAAGGTTATACCAGATAGCGTTCTAATTCTGAGCGAATGATAGCGGCGTAGCCCCGCTCAGCTCAATGGAAATATTTATCAGGAGCTAATATGTCTGGAATTGCTAATAAAGTTGTGATTATTACTGGCGCTAGCAGCGGTTTAGGGGAAGCCACCGCCCGTCGTTTAGCAGGTCAGGGAGCCAAGCTGATGCTAGCGGCTCGCCGTGAAGAAAGGTTGAAGTCATTAGTCAATGAGTTAGAGCAAGGCGGCGGTACGGCGGCCTATCAGGTCACAGACGTGACCGATCGCGCTCAGGTGCAAGCACTGGCTGAAGCGACGCAGAAAGCCTATGGTCGCATCGACGTGCTGGTTAATAATGCCGGATTGATGCCCCTTTCACCGCTGGAGCAAACCAAGGTAGATGAGTGGGATCAGATGGTGGATGTCAATATTAAAGGCGTTCTGTACGGCATCGCGGCGGTGATGCCTACCATGCGCGAACAAGGAGCCGGCCATATCGTGAACCTCTCCTCCGTGGCGGGTCACACGGTCTTTCCGTCAGGAGCGGTCTACTGTGCCACCAAATTTGCCGTCCGCGCCCTTTCAGAAGGTATCCGGCTCGAATCTCAGGGCGAGATCCGCTCGACCAATATTTCTCCTGGCGCTGTAGACACCGAGCTGCCTAGCACTATCAGTCACGACGAAACCGCCGACAACGTCAATCAGCTCTATTCAATGGCCATTGATGCCGACGCGATCGCCCGTGCCATTGCCTATGCCATCGAGCAGCCTGCCGAGGTAGACGTGAACGAAATGATCATTCGGCCAACTCAGCAAGAGATGTAGTTCGAGTACGCCCCAGCTTTTTAGCTGAATCAATTGCCTATGCCTGTCGTCACAGCGTTGAGTATAGGCGATTGATTAGTATGGGAAAAACCTACAGATATCGTCAACCTAGACCCAGCATGGATATTGTCGATTTTCGCTCCGATACCGTCACCTGGCCGACCCCAGAAATGCGCGAGGCGATGGCTAAAGCTCATGTGGGTGATGATGTCTACGGTGAAGATCCAACCGTTAATGTTTTGGAAGAATTAGCCGCAGAGAAACTAGGCAAAGCGGCAGGTTTATTCGTCAGCAGCGGCACTCAGGGAAATTTAATTGCGGCCCTGACGCATACCCAACGCGGTGATGAAATTATCATGGGCCGCGATGCCCACACCTTTTGCTGGGAGGCAGGCGGTGCGGCGGTGCTCGGCGGGGTGACTCCCCTGCCCTTGCCAACAGATTCAATTGGACGCATGGATCTCGACCAGATTGAAGCTTCCGTGCGCGGCGATGATCCGCACTGGCCCCGCAGCTGTCTGATTTGCACTGAAAATAGCTCTGGCGGTAATAATGGAGCCGCTATTCCCATTGATTATTTTGCGGCGATACGGCAGCTCAGCGATCGCCATCAGCTCAAAGTCCATTTAGACGGGGCCAGACTTTTTAATGCCACAACCGCCTTGGGCGTTGAGCCATCAGCAATGGCTCAGCCGGTAGATTCTGTCAGTATTTGCTTAAGCAAAGGGCTGTGTGCTCCTGCGGGATCGGTATTAGTAGGCGATCGCGATTTTATTGCCCAAGCTCGCCGCTACCGCAAGCTGCTAGGCGGTGGGATGCGGCAGGCAGGCATTTTGGCTGCCGCAGGCATCATTGCTTTAGAAACGATGAGCCAGCGCTTGCAGGGAGATCATGCCAACGCCCAGCATCTAGCTCAGAGATTAGCCGAGATTGCCGGAGTCATTATTAGCCCCAGCGCCGTGCAAACCAACCTGGTTTTCTTTACTTTAGATGAGGCTATTCCCTTAACTGCCGAAGGGCTGGCGGCCAAAGTTTGGCAAATGGCCAAAATTAAGCTGGGCGTTTATGGCGATCGCCAACTGCGGGCTGTCACTCATTACTGGATTCACCCCACGCATGTTGAGGCGCTAATTGACGCAGTCAAAGCAGCAGTTGAATCGGCCTAAAGCGTTTGCAGCACAATTTCCTGATCGGGTTTGATCACCACGACTCGCTGAGCAGTCGTATTGCCAATAATGACTCCGGTTGCGGCTCCGCCCAGGACTTCAACCAGGTCAATATCGCCCAAAATTTCACTCAGCACTAAACCACCTGCCGCCCCAATAGCGGCGTCGGTTAGCACCGAGCCGATAGAAGTTTCACGTGGGTCTTTGACATCATGCAGGACGCCAGACTCGGCCTCTACCCGGTAGAGACGGCTGTTGGCTTCAACGCCGGTAGCCACGTACTGCAGCCCTCCTTCCACAGGCCGGAACTCACCGCGAATCGTGGCGCCTGCCGGCACATTAACACCACCAATCACCGCCGCACTCTCTAGCTGCAGATCGTACTCGTGCACCGTATCATCTTCTAAATAAAGCGTCTCTGGCTGAGCCAGTACGGCGCTGAGCTGAGCTGAATTTCGTACTTGCGCACTTGGCAAGCTTTCAAAGCTAGGCGTTTGCGCCTGCACCCAGGTGGTGGGTGTTAGTACCAATAATGTTGATAGTCCACCCAAAAGAACTCGTTTCATGATGACCTCTGAACGGATCGATTAAAGATTGCTGAGAAGGTAAAACAGCTCCAAGATTCCAGCTAGCTTCTAGCTTTAATATGGCAAATAATCCTGAGAAAACAGTGAGAATGTGCAGAATAAAATCAGGAGTTAACTAATAATGACTTACCTAAAATAATAGCGATCGCCGCCTGTTTTATAAGCCGAGGATAGCGCTTGCAGGTTTTTTGTAACTGACTACCTTTAGAGACTATTGGGGATTAGACTTGTTCCCCATTCACCTGAGCTAACCGCCATTTTTTTGCAAATCTCAAAAAATAGTCATAGATTGCAATGGAACTCCACTCAAAACCCCCAGATTCAATGGGAGAATAAAGTGGGCGATCGCGCAGAGGAGCTGCATGAAACTTAAACTTCTAGCCTTTTGTTTTACACTCTTAGCAATCTTTTCGTTTGCTTTACCAAGCAGAGCTGCCATGCAGTCTGACATTGAGGTACTGCTTGACACCAAAGATTGCCCGGTTTGCATTCTGACTGAGGCAGACCTGCAGGGAGCCGATCTAAGCGAAGCCAATCTCAAAGTATCCTCTCTTATTGGAGCCAATCTGAAAGACGCTAACCTCAGAAAAGCCGATTTGACGCTGACCTATCTAACAGATGCCAATCTCAGCGGAGCTAACATGGAGGGCGTCAATCTCAATGGAGCTGACCTCAGTAATGCTCAGCTTATCGGTACCAACCTGAGAGCAGCTATTCTGACCAAAGTTGATTTTAACGGCGCTAATTTGCAAGATGCCGATTTGACAGGTTCGGTGCTGATTGGCTCTCGCCTCGGTACGGCCAATCTCACGGGCACTAATCTCAAAGATGCCAATCTACGGGGGCTTAATCGCACGAAGGTCACTTTCTGTCAGACCACAATGCCCGACGGTGCGATTGAGAATCGAGATTGTCCCTAAACCTGCATAGCTAAGCATTGGCGTAGCTAAATTGAAGTGGGGACGCGGCCTGTCGTGTCCCTAAACTTTATGGGTGGCTTCTTGCCCGTACGCATTCCAAGCTAAATCAACTAGCCCAGTCATAATTGCCGTCGCTACCACCGCATTCCCTTTGCGACCCTGAATCCGAATGTGGGGCACAAAGCAGTCTTGCAGCCGGGTCTTGAGCACGTCAACATCTAAAAAACCCGCCGGTGCAGCTACGATCAGGGCGGGTCTAACCTCTTCCGCCTCAATGAGATCAACCAGCGTTTCTAAAGCTGTTTGCGACTCGCCTATCACAAAAATTCCTTCCGGATAGCGTTTAGCCAGGGTTTCAATGCCCCAAGCGGTTTTGGTTTTATCTTTTTGAGGCCGGGTGAGCGCATCCATGCTGCAGTAGACCGGGTTGGCAAAGGTACTCTGAATCGTTGAGCTAATGCCTACCTGTACCATAGGCACATCCACAATCAGCGTAGTTCTAGCCGCTAAAGCGGCAGCGCCTGACTGCAGCGCCTGCTCCGAAAACTGTATCAAAGATTTATATTCAAAGTCGGCAGTCGCATAGATAACCCGGCGGACAATCTCATACTCTGAAGGCGAAAAGCTGTGCTCACCGATTTCGCGATCGATCACTCTCAAGCTCTGGGCATCAGTAACGTGCCATTCCATGTGAAACCTATCAACTCAAATGCATGTGCTTAAAGCGGCGATCGCTTAGATATGTCCCTACTCACTCCGCTAGCTAGACATAGTATCGGATTGTCTGAAGCAATCATAGCTTAGCGTGCGGCTAACTCGGCTCAATTCCGACGGCTCAGTGCGAGCAATCCCCCTTGCCCGCAGCTATTAGCCAAGAACAGGGGGGATAGATAATAAGCGATTAGTTAGGCTGTCGCCTAGACTTTGTCTGATGCTTACCCGTCTAAGTTTCAGATGGCGAGGACTGATTAAAGGCAGGCGTAAGATAGGCTACCAGCAACCCAATTAGGAAACCCGTGACGTTACGTACAACAGGCAGCAAGTCACTCGTCCGAGACACCACCGGGCCTAACCCAAACGCAATGAACAAAATTCCCCACAGGGGTGAGAAAATCAGCATCCACTGCCACGCAACTACCTGCCCTTTCTTGCGAGGATGGGCCGCGAAGCCACAAATCACGCCGCCTACAATTGAAGTAACTAGGGTCAGAATCCACTGTTCGCGGGGCAACCCAGGCACCACCGCACAGCCTCCGCGTCGCAGGCAATCTTCAATCGAAGAGAGTGCCTGAATAATGGAATTGTCTTCGCCATTGTCTCGGACAAAAAACTGGTTGCCATAGCGGGTTTGCAGCTCGATCCAGAAGGTGCGCGTCAAGAGCTGATAGACATCGTCGCCAACGCTGAAGTTGAGTAGATTGCCGCCGCGCGGATCGGCCACGAGCATGACACTTTTATCATCTAGCCCCCAGAAGTCCTTAACCGCTCGGCCTGGTGTGCGATCGTACTGGGTGAGCACTCTCAGCTTCCAACCAGTTTCTGCCTCAAACTGGGAAAGGTGCTGGTTGAGGTAGTCTTCTTGAGCATCGGTCAGGGATTTGGCTAAATCGATGACGACAGTCTCTTCCTCTGGCAGCAATTCTGGGTTGTCAAAAGCTTCTGCCGCTGGAGCCACGAACCAGGTTGATAGCGAAGCCAAAACCGCCACCAGCAGCACTAAAAACCGACGATGAAAGAAGTGTCTTAAATAGTTGCCCATGAACCGATTACAAATGTGGATAGTAGGGGGAGGAAAATAGCTAATCTTAAAGAACCCGCAGGTAATTCAATAGATTGTTAACACTTATTTACTTAATTCTAATATTAAGGAGCAAGGCGATCGCAGTCAATCTTACTCAGGAGATGGATGGGCAGCGTCTGCAGCCTCAACCTTCTCTGCGGGGGGCGAAGTTGGCTGAGTCGCTTCAGGAGAAGGGGATAGACTAGCAGCATCTACTGGCGTCAGAGACTCAGGCAAAATAGGCTTTGACCGATTAGAGACAGCAGACGACTGACTCGCCGGGGGATGGGGCGATGGTGGGACAGCCGAACGGCGGCGCATCTGAGCAGGGCGAGCGGGACGGGCCAGCGTTTTCCAGGCAGCCTTGCAGCCAACCCAAAAGCTGCGGGTGAGCCGCTCTGCTTGCTTGGCCTGATGCTTGGCCTGATGGAGTCCCTGATCAACCTGTTTAACCACATGGCCCGCTTGATGAATGCTGCTGTTTACACCGTCTGATAATCCGGTAATTTCAGCACCAGTCAGGCGGAGCGCTTCTAGCGTCGGCGGCAGTTCATGGTTGAGCGTGTTAAAGAGGGCTTCGGCGCTGCGGGCCGCCTTAGCCAACTCTCGCAGGGTTGGCAGCGCCATTAGCATCATGGCGATTAGACTCAGCGCCAACAGCACAATGGATAGACCCAGCCAAAGTAAAGGAGCTGCCACAGATGTTGCCTTTTAGTTCTGGGCAGTCGAGTTGTGAGCCGTGGCAGTCTCCTGCTGCAGCTCTTCTAGTTCTTGGCGACTAGCGGCTTGACCAGCGGCGATCGCCTCTCTTAAACGGACAAAGGTGCCTTCCCAGTTGCGCAGAGCCGTTTCAGACAGGCGATCGGCTTGAAGCTGAATACTGGTAGACAAATCTTCTGCTAGTTCTGGCAGCGCATCCGCCGATTTCTTCAGCAGTTGACGGGTTTCTCTGCCTGGACGGGGAGCTGCCAAAATACCGGCCACTGCCCCAATCGCAGTACCAATAATGACTCCTCCCAAAAACGTGCCTGTTTTGTTTGACATGGGTGACTCTCCTATCCGACTGCGGCAGTGGTCGTGGGTTGGCTTAGTTTCACAACCATACCTTCATTGTGGCGCTTTCTAGCTGTTTCTAAGCAGGAACAGTTTACCGGACATACTGATCCGTACGACGCTGGCGGTAGCGCCACCAAAGCTGATAGAGCCAGCTACTATAGCGTAAAATTTGCTGCACCTGATAGAGCCGCGATCGCACCTGCCGATACTTCAGCCGTAGCCGCAGCAGATCGAGGCGACCTTGGTGCAAAGCTAAGGGAGATTGGCGCAGCGCTCGCTCAGCTTCTTGAGTCCAGATTTGCAGCTGATAGCTTAGCTCCACACATCCCTGCCGTAGCTGCCACAGCCGCCAGGTAATCAACAGACAAATCAGCGCTGTTACCAAATTAAAGCCAATTACAAAGGCGAGCATATCTGTCTCCCGTCAAGCCTGCCTCCACCTTAACTGGCTTGGAGAATCTGACCTAGCCAGTA
>JAAHIC010000023.1 GCA_010671965.1 Leptolyngbya sp. SIO4C5 | reverse complement strand
TAGTGGAGCATATTATCTCCACTCTACGTCTTCAACACTAACGCTTTATTACTGGATACAACAAACCTGTATCTACCCATATTTTTCCAAAAAACGATACCGCCTCAGGAAATTCTGAAACTGATTTTAGGCTAAACTAAGCGGCTGGAGCGCTTTTGCCTGTAAAGTTACTGGCCTTTAACGGTATTGCAATCTTCATGATTTTACTGTTTTCACTGCCAGTAGCGGTCGAATCCTAGCGTGCTTAAAGCTTTTGGGTCAGAAATCTTGGGGAAATTAATTGTTTTTGAAGGCATTGAAGGCTGTGGTAAAACAACGCAGCTCAATCTTTTATTTGACTGGCTGCAGAACAGCCCGGAGCTACAGGCGCTAAAAGCAGCCAACTTGGTGGCGGGCGTCGTCAAAACTCGGCAGCCGGGGGGAACGGCGCTGGGACTGCAGCTACGGCAAATTTTGCTACAGCCTCAGGATGAAGCCCAAATTCAGCCGACGACAGAATTATTGCTCTATGCTGCCGATCGCGCTCAGCATGTAGATGAACAGATCCGTCCTTGGCTCCAGGCAGGCTATTTAGTCCTGTGCGATCGCTTTACCGGTTCAACTCTGGCTTATCAGGGATATGGCCGGGGCCTTGATCTGGCCCTAGTGAAACAGCTCAATCAGATCGCAACTGGCGGTATTAGCAGCGATCTGACGCTGTGGCTGCAGCTAGAGGCGGAAGTTGGTTTGGCGCGTACCCAGCGGCGGGGGCTAGCCGATAGAATAGAGCAAGCTGATTTGAGCTTTCATCGCCGAGTACAGCAGGGCTTTGAGGTACTGGCTCAAAGGGATGCGCTCACAGCGGTCATTGCTGCCGATAGAGAAGCAGCGGCGATCGCCCAGCAGATTCAGTCCATTTTGCAAGAGAAGCTGAGCCAGTGGTATCCTCTGCCTTCGCGGCCCTCATCGGCCAGTCCCAAGCGGTTGAACTCCTAGAGCGGGCCATTGCCCAGCGGCAGATTGCCCCCGCCTACTTGTTTGCCGGGCCGGCAGGAGTTGGCCGCAGCTTGGCCGCGACGGCTTTGGCCGAGCAGCTTCTGGTTTCCCCTAGAAACAGAGCGCCGGTGCGTCACCGCATTCAGCAGCGCAGCCATCCTGATTTGCTGTGGGTGGAGCCAACCTATCTGCATCAGGGCAAGCGGGTAACGGCGACTGAAGCTGAAACGCTGGGGCTGAAACGCAAAAGCCCGCCTCAGATTCGCCTAGAACAAATTCGGGAGATTGCCCGCTATCTGAGTCGACCGCCGCTGGAGGCAGAGCGAGCGATCGTGGTGATTGAGCAGGCTGAGACGATGGCAGAGTCTGCCGCTAATGGTTTACTCAAAACCCTAGAGGAGCCAGGGCGGGCGACCCTAATTCTGCTAGCGCCAGATAGCAGTACGTTGCTGCCAACCTTAGTCTCCCGCTGTCAGCAAATTCCCTTCCACCGTCTCAGCAGCAGTCAGATGCAGCAGGTGCTGGCTCAGGTAAATCAGACCGAGGTGCTGGCCCAGCCAGAGATTTTAGCGATCGCCCAGGGCAGTCCCGGACAGGCGATCGCCTGCTGGCAGCAAATGCAGACAATTCCCAGAGAACTGCTGCAGACTTTGCAGCGACCTCCGGCCACCCTGCGACAGGCGCTAGAGTTAGGCCGTCAAATTGCCAAAACCCTAGATGTAGAGTCGCAGCTCTGGCTTATAGACTACCTGCAGCATCAGTACTGGCGGGCGATCGCGGCTGAGGCTATTCCCTGGCTGCAGCAGCTAGAACAAGCCCGGCGACACCTGCGGGGCTTTGTACAGCCGCGTTTGGTGTGGGAGGTGACGCTAATGCAGTTGGTGAGATCGCCCTGAGGCTTACTGATCTAAGATGAACTGTGACAGAGCGCCAGCCCTGTAGTAACTAGCTATCAACATAACTGACTGATACAGGCAGTATGGACGTAAATCAGTCGCAAGGTCCCTTCAAAAACAATCTGGTTTGGCTGCTCATCGGCGCTCTAATTTTTGTCGGCGGCGTGACGTTTTGGACAGCGCGATCGCTAATTACATCGCGGCAGGCCGCTTTAGAAGAGGAAGTGGTGACCCCGCCCCAGCAGGTTAAGGTGGCGGCGCTGGGGCGGATTGAACCTCAGGGCCGGGTGGTGGATATAGCTGCTTCTGAAGGGGGGCGGATCAGCCGCGTCCTGGTGGCCGAGGGTGACACGGTAGGAGCAGAGCAGGTGCTGGCCTATTTAGATCTGTATGAGGTGCGTTTAGCTCAGCGAGATCTAGCCGCCAGCGAACTGGCGGAAGCCCAAGCATTGCTCGCTGCCGAAACCAATGCCGGACAGAGCCAAATTCAGGAAGCCCAGACTCGCTATCAGCAGCTCGATCAGCCCCAGACCTATGCCGTGGCGGCACAGGCAGCCAAAATTAAAAGTTTAGAAGCAGATTTGGCCTTAGCCCGCACCGACTTGAGCCGTTTCCGGCAGCTCTACCAGCGCGGGGCGATCGCCCGGCAAGAACTCGACCAAAAGCAAACAGAGGTGGATCGGCTGCAGGAAGAACTCAATAGTGCCACCGCTACCCGCGCTCAGCTCGAAAGCGATCGCCTCACCGACATGCGTAACGCCGAGGCCCAGATTGGTTCGGCTGAAGCCCAACTCCAGCTTTCTCAGGCTCAGGTCAAAGTAGAATCAGCGGCGCAGAATTTGGCTCTAGCAGAAGCCCAACTGGCGCTGACGATAGTACGAGCGCCGCAGGCAGGCCAGATTTTAGACGTGCTGGTGCAGCCGGGAGAAGCGATCGCTACGGGTGAGCCGCTCATGGCGATGGGCAATACAGAGCAAATGTTTGTGGTGGCTGAAGTTTATGAAACCGATGTGGGTCTAGTTGAGGTCGGCCAGCCCGCTCAAATTGTCAGCCGCAACGGAGCGTTTGACGAAATTCTCAGCGGTACGGTGGCTCAGGTGGGGCTGCAAATTTTTAAGAACGATATTTTAGATGATGATCCCGCTGCCAACGCCGACGCCCGCGTGGTGGAAGTACGCATCCGCGTCAGCGAGGCCGATAGCGAAGTTGTGGCCGGACTAACTAACCTCCAGGTAGATGTAATCATCGATGTGGAAGCAGACGGATGAACCGCATTCCCCTAGCCTGGCATAACCTGCTGCATGAGCGGACGCGCCTGCTGGTGGCGATCGCCGGGGTTTCGTTCGCGGTGCTGCTGATCTTTATGAACCTGGGGTTTCTAGGGGCGCTGATTACCACCGCGACCAATGTCTACAGCCAGTTCAACGCCGAGATTTTTCTCATTTCGCCCCAGTCTCTAGAAATTAGCTCTACCAAGCCTTTTCCCATTGGGCGGCTCTATCAGGCGGCAGGCATTGCTGGCATCGAGGAAACGATGCCCCTCTATGCCGACTATATGCTCTGGCGCAACCCAGAAACCCGCATCAGCCGCGCCCTGTTTGTCTATGGCATCAACCCGGAAGATCCGGTGTTTACGATGCCGGAACTGCAAACCCCAGCGGCTAAACAAATCTTGCGGCAGCCCAATGTCGTCTTGATTGATAGTCTGTCTCGGCCTGAGTTTGGGCCCCAAACTACTGGCCTAGAAACCGAGGCCGATCGCCGCCGCATCACCATTGGCGGCCAGTACACCCTGGGAGGCGGTTTTGCCGCCGATGGCACCCTAATTATGAGCGACCAAAATTTTCGTCGCTTTTTTGATCCCCGCCCGCTCGACTTAATCAATCTGGGGCTAATCAAGCTCGAACCAACGGCTGAAATTAACCGGACGGTGGCCGTGCTGCAGGATCACCTGCCAGAAGACGTACTGGTGCTGACTAAGGAAGAAATTATTGAGCGCGATCGCGCCTTTTGGATTCAGACGACCTCCATCGGCTTCATTTTTAGCCTGGGCGTCATTGTCTCCTTCATTGTTGGCACCGTAATTGTCTATCAAATTCTCTATACCGATATCCGCGATCACCTGCCGGAATATGCCACTCTGAAGGCAATGGGCTATCGCAATAGCTATCTGTTTCAGGTCGTGCTGCAGGAGGCGGCGCTGCTAGCCCTGATGGGATATGTGCCAGGGCTGCTGGTGTCCCTAGTGCTGTATCGGCTGACGGTGAGCGCTACTGCGGGCAGCCTGCCTGTCAGCATGAATCTAGGGCGGGTAGTCTTTGTTTTGATTTTGACGGTGCTGATGTGCGGACTTTCTGGCCTGATCTCGGTGCGGCGGGCCATGAGTGCCGATCCGGCAGATGTGTTTGCTTAAGAGGTCACTATGCGGTTTTGGCAACGGACGCCCCTCGCCATTCTGAACCTGATTCACGATCGCCGTAAATTTCTGACTTCCCTGGGCGGCGTTGGCTTTGCCGTGCTGCTGATGTTTCTGTTTACAGGCTTTATGAACGCCCTGTACGACAGTCAGCTCCAGCTGCTCAACCAGCTCAATGGCGAGATTGTCATGGTGAATCGGCTCAAGTCCAACATGTTTGTGCCGATTTCCTTTGCCCGCCGGCGGCTATACCAGGCCAGAGCCTATGACGGAGTAGCTGATGCCTATCCCATCTACATCAGTGAAGCCAACTGGAAGAATCCAGAGACTCAGAAAACGCGCCCGGTGCGGGTATTGGCCTTTAATCTCAAAGATCCGGTGCTGCTGCTGCCAGAGGTGGTGGCTCATTTAGAGCCGCTAAAGCTGCCCAACACCGCCATTATTGATACCCAGTCCCGCGCCGAAGTCGGCCCGACCCAAACGGGGATCGAGACGGAACTGGCTGAGCGGCAGGTGCAGATTGTCGGTACTTACTCTTTGGGGACTGACTTTGCCTCTGGCAACGGCAACCTGATCATGAGCGATCTCAACTTTTTGCGCTATTTTGCCGATCGCGGCCCGGAGGAAGAGGAGCGCAGCTTTGCCACTGCCGACGTAGGGCTGATCAAAGTAGAACCAGGTACCAACATCGATCGCTTGGTGGCGGTCTTGCAGGACAGCATTCCCAACGATGTGCTGATTTTGCCCCGCGATGGCCCGGACGGCTTTGTGGCTAGAGAACGAGCTTACTGGCAGGAAAACACTAATATTGGCTTTGTCTTTAGCTTGCTGACCACGATGGGGTTTGTGGTAGGGATTATCCTGGTCTATCAGATTCTCTACACCGACGTAGCCGATCACTGGGCGGAATATGCCACATTAAAGGCAATGGGCTACAAAAACAGCTTTCTGTTTGGCATCGTCATGCAAGAGGCACTAGTGCTGTCGCTACTGGGATTTGTTCCTGGATTTTTAGTGGCAACTTTGGTCTACAACCTGGCAGGGCAGGCAACCGGACTGCTGTTTCAGATGACGCTGCAGCGGATTGTCATGATCTACGGCATGACGTTTGTGATGTGTTTGATTTCTGGGGCGATCGCGGTGCGTAAAGTCCAGTCCACTGACCCCGCGGAGGTATTTGGATGAGCAAAGTCACTGTAATAGAAGGCTCACCGGCAGCGGCGGGGGCCTCATTGGCTGTCCAAGTACGTGGCCTCAACTACTATTTTGGTCAGGGGGACCTGAGCAAGCAGGTACTGTTCGATATCAATCTGGATTTGCCGACGGGTCAGATTGTAATTATGACCGGGCCGTCGGGATCGGGTAAAACCACGTTGCTAACGCTGATTGGTGCCCTACGCTCTGCCTACTCCGGCAGCCTGCAGGTACTAGGTCACGAACTGGTGGGACTGGCTAACCGCCAACTGGTGCAGGTACGGCGCAACATTGGCTTTATTTTCCAGTCTCATAACCTGTTTGCCTCGCTCACCGCTGCCCAGAATGTAGAAATGGCGGTGGAACTGCTGGGCCACTTTGACTCCAAGCATGAACAGGCCCTTGATATTTTGACCCAGCTAGGACTGAAAGATCGAGCCGATTACAAACCCAATTCTCTCTCAGGGGGGCAAAAACAGCGAGTGGCGATCGCCCGCGCCCTAGTCAACCAGCCCCGACTAGTGCTGGCTGACGAACCCACCGCCGCTCTAGACAAGAAATCGGGCCGCGACGTAGTGACCCTCATGCAAAAGCTAGCTAAAGAGCAGCAGCGCACCATTTTGATGGTGACGCACGACAACCGCATCCTCGACGTGGCCGATCGCATTATTAATCTCGTGGATGGCCGCCTAGAGTCCGATCAGGATTTAAGCAACTTTGTCAGCTCCCACGATCCCAAGAGCCTCGATCGCCGCATGTTTATTATGTAAAGCTTGCATGTCTATAGAATTTGCCAGCCAGGTACAGCAGCTCACTCACAAAAAGGTATCCGACTACCTCACTCAGGCTCAGCTCTTTCAGGAAACGCTGCGCGTTCATCCCCATCAGCCCAAGTTTGACATTCTCTACGGCTCTACGATGGTGGAAGTGGAGGTACTGCCCTGGGAGGTTCATCCCTGGGAAACCGCAGATCTGGCCATTGTGCGAGCCACTAGCTGTGTCACTCTGGGCAGCAATCTAGAATGCGAGCTGCTCCAGTTTCTGCTGCTGGAAAATCGGCGGATGCGTTTTGGGGCCTTTCACGTGGACGAAGCCGGTCAGGTGCTCTTTGCCGAAAGCGTTCTCGGTGGCGAAAACATGGATTTAATGGAGCTGCAGACCTGCATCTTGTCAGTAGTGACCATCGCCGACACCTATGACGACATCATCGCCGCTCGCTTTGGCGGTCAGCGAGCAGTCGATCGCCCTTCTGTTGAAATCTAGCGGCTTAGCCAATCAGCGGTCGGAGGACAGCGCGGGCTAGTCCGGCATCGCCGTTGGCAATTTTGACCGGCAAACAAATCAGCTCATAGTCGCCGGGGGCTACGTCCTTGAGCATCAGCCCCTCAATAGCCCAAACCCCCGAACCCAAGAGCGCTTTGTGTACCTCAACCACGTTGCCCTGATACTGGCCCACCGAGAGATAGTCCACCCCCACTAGCCGTACCTGCTGCTCGGCCAAATATTTTGCTCCGTCCGTGGCGATATAGACAAAATCTGGCATAAATTCTTCAGTCCGCTGGGGTTGCTCAGAGTTACGGGTCTTAAACAACAAGCGCTCGCCGGACTTGATATTGTGACGCTTCAGTTCCGCCGCTTTGATAGACTCTGGATCTTCAATCGCAATTACGCGGGCCGGGCCAATAGTAGTTTCCAGCGGCATCGCATCAATACCGAGGTCGTCTTTGATGAAGTGGCGCAGCGCGTCTACATGGGTACCCGTGTGGGAACCGAGGGAGAGCTGAGAGACGTTGCAGACATCGCCGTGAGCAATACACTGACTAGAGGTAATTTCTACAGGCGGATTGTCAGGCCAGTAGGCCATGCCGCTGTGAATGGTCATGGAAATATCGATCCACTGGGTCGAAGGCTGAGACATAGCTATCCTTGCACAGAACTTCTAGACCTTAGCGAGGAACGGGATCGTCCGCATATATCCAGTGGCTGACTCAGTCTCACTCCTATGAGGGAAGTCAATAACGGCCTCGATTTTGTCTAATAAAAGAACGCTTATTAATAGCTTATTGATTAAAAACTAAGGGTGGATTTATATGGGCTGGTTTAGCCGACTTTTTGGAAAGGAAGAGAAAGCTGCTCAGCAGGCAGCGATCGCGCAAAAAGTGAAGCAGCCTGACAAAGATTCGGTTGTCAATACTCGCACAGCTCAGACGCAGGACATTCCATTAGAGCGTCTTGGCCCTGACGGCAAATATGACCAGAGTGGTCTAGCTAAGCGGGTGGCGGTTGCCTTTGATCAAGATCCTGAGCTGGATGATATTGAAACTGTCTATGTGGCTCAGCTCAGCAGTCAGGTGGTGCTGAAAGGAAAGGCCCCCAGTCAGGCTATCGTTGACAAGCTGGCAGCCGTAGCTGGCCGGGTTAAAGGCGCTACTGAAGTCGATACCAGCGGTCTAACAGTTGGCTAGCCCGCCACGATGCCGCCGCTGCAGCTATCAAGCATAACCAAAATTTAGGCTTGAATTTTTCCAGTCCTTTGAGGGACGGTTCTAATCGAGCTTAGACGCAAAGCCATTGTCTCTAAATGGTTTTGACAATGATGATACGAGAGGAAATCTATTTATGGCACAGGACTTAACCGGTAAGAAAGTCGCTATCCTCGTGGCGAATGGCTTCGAGCAGGTAGAGCTGACCCAGCCCCGTGAAGCCCTTGACAAGGCCGGCGCTGAAACCCATATTGTGTCGCCAGAGAGCGATCGCGTCCAGGGTTGGAATCACTATGACAAGGCCGACTACTTTCCCGTAGACGTAGATCTGGAAAAAGCCAAAGCCAGCGCCTACGACGCGCTGCTGCTGCCTGGTGGCACCGTCAACCCCGATCAACTGCGAGTGAATGAAAAAGCGATCGCTTTTGTGAAAGCGTTTTTTGAGGCGAACAAGCCCGTTGCCGCAATTTGTCACGGCCCCTGGTCCCTAGCCGAGGCCGATGTCGTTAAAGGCCGCAAGCTCACCTCCTGGCCTTCACTGCGGACTGATCTGCAAAACGCAGGCGGTCTCTGGGTTGATCAGCAAGTCGTGAACGATCGCGGTTTGATTACTAGCCGCAATCCGGATGATATTCCGGCCTTCAATCAAAAGATGATTGAAGCGATCGCCGCCACTAAGCAACCTGTTTCAGCTTAGTTAAGCCTAGACGACTTTTATGATAATTCTGGGGGTGTACGCTAGTGCACCCCTATCCAACTAAAATTGCCATTCTTACTTAGAACTTAATTCTTATGGGACTTTTTGATCGCATTGTTGACGCCGTTAATAGCCCGGAGCGAGAAGCCAATACCGGCCAGATTGACAGCATCCTTAGCACGGTTCAAGCCTTAGCTCAGAGCCAGGGCGTTCCCCCCGCCACCACCCAAACTTTAGCTTCCATCGTAGGCGGCTATGTGCGTTCCAACCTGAAGCAAACGCGGCAAACTCAGGGTGAAGAACAGGCTGAATCCCTGGTCAACCGCTACAGCGGCGTCTCCCCCAATCAAAGCGCCGTCCAGGCTCTTTTCAACCCGCAGCAGCAAGGTCAAATAGTACAGGAAGCATCCCAAAAAACGGGGATAAATGCCGGTACGATTCAGGCCATGCTGCCAATTTTAGTCCCCGTTATCCTCAACCTGCTGAAGACCGGAGCCGTAAGCCAGTCTGGTCCGCGCCAAAGCAACTCGGTGCTCAGCGCTTTCCTCGATACCGATCGCGATGGTGACTTTGACATTGGCGATGCGATGGCAATGGCTGGTCAGTACCTCAATCAAAATCGTCGCGCCTAAGTAAGGAGACAGTTTTGCCCCTTGTTGATCCTGAAAAGTCAGCTAAGCAGGCAGGACTGCACTATGTCAGCGATGCCGACCCCGGTATTGAGCGGCGTCCCTGGGGACGGGGCTTTACCTATCTCGATGCCGAGGGTCAGCATATTCAAGATCAGTCGGTGCGCGATCGCTTGGATGCGCTGGCTATTCCGCCCTCTTGGTCTGAGGTGTGGATTTGCCCAGACCCCCAAGGACACCTGCAGGCCACAGGCCGCGATGCCAAAGGCCGTAAGCAGTATCGCTACCATCCCCAGTGGCGTCAGGTGCGCAACCAGGCTAAGTTTGAGCGCCTGCTGCCTTTTGGCACAGTGCTGCCGGATTTGCGATCCCACGTCGATCAGCACATTCAAAGTCCCCAACTCTCGCGAGAAAAAGTTTTAGCCACGATTGTCAGGCTGCTAGAAACCACGCTGATCCGGATTGGTAACCCGGAGTATGCTCAGGAGAACAAGTCGTTTGGCTTAACAACGCTGCGCGATCGCCACGTCGAGTTTTCCCAGCAGGGCGTGCGGTTCCAGTTTCGCGGCAAAAGCGGCGTCGAGCACGAGATTGAGCTAGACGATCCGCGTTTAGCCCAAATCGTTAAGCGCTGCCGCGATATTCCGGGCTACGAGCTGTTTCAGTATTTTGATGAGGCGGGCGATCGCCAAACGGTTGATTCCGGCGACGTCAATGCCTATCTGCGGCAGGCTACTGGCGAAGATTTCACCGCCAAGGAGTTTCGCACCTGGGCCGGGACGGTATTAGCAGCCCAGGAGCTGACTAAGCTAGGCCCGTTTGAAACCGAAAAACGCGCCCAGCACAACATTGTGCAGGCTATCAAAGCCGTGGCTAAACAGCTCGGTAATCGCGCCGCCACCTGCCGCAAATACTACGTGCATCCCGGCATACTTTCAGCCTACAGCGAAGACTGGCTGATTCCTATTGTGAAAGAGGCGCTAGCAGCCAAGCCGGCTGAGAACCCAGTCCTACTGCGCCCCCCCGAAGCTGCCGTGCTCAGAATTCTGAAAAAGCTTGACAAAACCTAAAGCGATTCAGACCTTTCTGTCCTCTGGAAGAGTTCGCTTTGAACAAATTGCGCCACCCTAGATAAAGAGGGCAATATTACCTGCAGTCTCGTACCCCGATAGAGCTTAGCAAAGCCTTTTTAACTCAATTGAATTGTTATTTTCACAGCTTTTAAGTAAATGGCCAAAGGCAAACGATGCTGTCGGGTGTAGTAGGCGAAGCCACAACGCGCCGTTCTACCAAGCTCTGAGGCATTACGCTACGTGAATTTATGGCCATGTACTTGATCACAAGCATTTTTAAGCAGATTCGTAAATTTTTTAGATAACTTAGGCAAAATACTATGGCTGACAATATTAAAGATCGAATTCAAACTGATATTCAGCAGGCCAAAGAAACAGGCAAGCTACGGGGCGATCGCCTCAAAGATATTGTGCGCAACGCCGTATCTCAGGCGTCAGCTGAGCTAAAGGAAGGGACGCAGGAAATTCGGATTATTTTCAAAGATGCGATCGCCGCTGTGGTAGATTCTTTTCGCGATCGCGGCAGTGATTTAAGGTCTGATATTGAAGCTTCTTTGGAAGGAGGTTTAGAAGCCATTAGTCAAAGACGCCGCCAGTTTATTGCTCAAACCCAGGCTGAAATTGAGCAGTTACAGACCAAGATTGCTGAGGAAGAAAAAGCGATTGAAGTTGAGGCGGAAGAGATCTTAGATGATGTGCAGCTCACCACGCAGGAAAATTCTAGCGAGCTGAGAGACACCATTGCCTCAGCTATTACCGCCGTCAAGAACAGCGAAGAGGCTAGCCTACTGCAAAAGCGCTACGCCCAGCTACAAACCCAGCTCTCAATTTTGCAGGCCAATCTAGCGGCCCGCTACGGCGAGCGCTACGACGATATTCAGCAGCACCTCGACAAGGCCAATAGCTGGTACGAAGGCATTCGACCTCAGGGTGAAGAACTCAGCAGCAACGTCCAGGCTAAGCATTCTGAGTTTCAGCAAAAGCTGGCTGAGGCGGGTCAGGCGCTAGCCCGCAAAGAGCAAGATATCAAGCGTAAACTGCGCGAACTCTGGCAGACGTCTTCCAGCGTTTTGACCGATAGCGACTCTTCCAACTCTTCTCTGAAGTAATGTTTATTCCTAAAGGCTTTGTCCAAGAAGCGGTACCGACGACGCTGGGGGAAATGGTGTACTACACCAACAAAGCCGAACCTTGGCAAAGTACCCTGTCGGACGCCGCTGAAACGCTGGTCTTCTTCCACGGTTTCGGCGGGGGCTCTTCCGCCTATGAATGGTCAAAGGTCTATCCGGCGTTTGCCTCCGAGTTTCGCATCATTGCTCCTGACCTAATTGGCTGGGGCCGCTCGGCTCACCCAGAACGCAAGTATATTCCTGAAGACTTCATCACCGCAATTTTGGAGTTTTTGCCCCAGGTGAGTCAGGGGCCGACGCGGGTTATTGCCTCGGCGCTGACAGCCGCGTTTATGATTCGCGCCGCGATCGCCCGGCCAGAACTGTTTCGCTGGCTGATTTTGACTACAGCGGCGGGCCTGCTGGAGTTTAACAATAACTACCGCGACAACTTTTTCACTCAGCTCGCCGGCACCCCCATCATCGACCAGTTTCTCTACAAAACAGGCGTAGCGACCAGTTTTGGTATTCGCAGTTTCTTAGAACAGCGGCAGTTTGCCCAAGGCGATCGGGTCTATACCGAAATGGTCGAAGCTTACCTGCAGTCAGCCCAGCAGCCTAACGCCGAGTACGCGGCCCTAGCCTTCGTTCGGGGTGACCTTTGCTTTGATCTGACAGAGTATATTGAACAGCTAGTTATTCCCACCGCCATGATTTGGGGGCGATCGACTGAGTATACCGGGCCAGAGGTGGGCAGCCGCTTAGCCAAAATGAATCCGCAGGCCGTTCGCATCTTTTATCAGTGGGACGACGTGGGCTTTACGCCTCAGCTAGAGCTACCGGCTGTGACAGCGGGCCTGCTGCGCCGCTTTATGGGTGAGCTAGAGCAGGTAGAGTCTCCGGTAATTGCTGCGTAAACCTTTTGGCGTTTTGTTACCTGTCACAGCACAGACCCAGTAAAACGATAAGCTAATAGTAAAGGGGGCGATCGCCATGAAAGAACGGTTTCATAACCGGACTGACGCAGGCCGACAGCTAGCCCAAAAACTATCTCAGTACGCTCGGCGCCCAGACGTGATTGTCCTGGCTTTGCCCAGGGGGGGCGTGCCTGTAGCCTACGAGATAGCCACAGCTTTGCAGGTACCGCTAGATCTTTGCCTTGTGCGCAAGCTGGGTGTGCCCGATCGCCCGGAACTGGCAATGGGGGCGATCGCTAGCCCTAATATCCGCATTCTCAATCAGGAAATTATCGCCAGCCTCGATCTGTCCCCGCAGGTAGTAGAGCAGGTGACTCGCCACGAACAGCAAGAATTGGCCCGTCGCGATCGCTGCTATCGCGGCAGTCGGCCTTTTCCCCCTCTACGCGATCGCTCCGTGGTCGTAGTAGACGACGGCATTGCTACCGGCTCTACCATAAGAGCAGCGATCGCGGCGATTAAGTATCAGTCCCCGGCTCGAATCATGGTTGCAGTCCCCGTTGCGCCTAGCTCGACTGCGGCCGTCTTAAAGCCGCAGGTCGATAATCTTGTCTGCCTAAAGCTTCCCGACAGCCTTTACTCCATTAGCCTGTGGTACGAAGACTTTTCGCAGACCAGCGATCAGGAAGTGCAACAGCTATTGTCGCAAGCAATGACTTCGACGCTGGCCTCCTAAAAGCTGGCCTTCTAAAACCCAAGGTACCCCGGCGCGCAGAGCTACTGATGCGTCATTGAATAGGGCGAGCCATTGACGTGGCTGTTACCCACCTGTTCGCTCTGACCGCTGCCAGCTGCGGGCGCATTGATTTGCACAAACTGGTGGGGCACCCCAATGGGAATGTGAGCGACATCAAAGGCAAGCTTCAGCCGTCTGCGGTATTCGCGGGCCACGTCCCACTGCTTTAGCGGCAGCGTCTTGATCCAGACTCGAATAGCTGCGCCAAAGTGATCTAAGCGATCTACCCCTAACATCAGCGGCGGCTCCAGAATCAGGGGCTGCCAGCGGCTATCCTGGCTCATTTCATGGGCAACGCGATCAATGACGGCAATCGCCCGATCTAAATCAGCTTTGGGATCTACCGCTATAGTGACATCGACTCGCGACCATTCCTTAGAAAGGTTCTGCACCACCGCAATTTGTCCGTTTGGAATTGTAATCAAACGACCTTCTTCATTGCGGAGCTGCGTAATCCGCAAATTCATCGTTTCCACAAAGCCCGCCACTTCACCAATCACCACTACGTCACCAACGCCGTACTGATCCTCCAAGACAATCAAGAAGCCGTTAATGATGTCCTTGATCAAACTTTGGGAGGCAAATGAAATCGCTAAACCTAAAATTCCAGCACCTGCCAGCAGCGGCGCAATTCTGACCCCCACCATAGACAGCGCTACTAAAAACCCTATGGCAATCAGGGCAGAAGCCATGATGCTTTTAGCAATTTGTGAAAAAGTAAACAGGCGTAGCGAAAGCCGCTGCGATCGCTCTGGCACCCAGTTAGCTCGATCCTGCAGGGCAATACAGAAGCGATCAATGAGCACATTGCCCAACCGAATCAGACTGTAAAGCGCCACCACCAGCAGCACCAGCTTGACGGGCAGCTTCAAAATATCTAGCAGAATAGGCTGTATCCAGCGCGTGTAGGGAAACAGGCCAATGACTAAGATAACAGCGCTGACCCACAGCACAATCTGTCCTAAGATCAGCAGTCGTCGCTGGACATCTAAAATATTGAACTGCTGTCGGTGGTGCAGTTGCTCTCTTAAAGCTGTTGAGTTGTCAGCAGAGGGATCGGAGGCGAGCGCAGTCTCAAACTGACTGAGGGCCTGATTGCACCTGCGCCGCCGCCGCCCTAAGAGATGCTGCAGGCTGGCGATCGCCAAGCTGAGGAGCACAGCCAAAATCAGTCCACCGCCAACAATGTAAAGCTGTCGTCGCAGGTAAGCTGGCTGACGCTCTTGCTTAAAGCGAATAAGAGCCGTGCGAATCAGGCGAGTTAGCTCCTGGGCGCGAATAGTTAGATCTTGCAAACCTCTGAGCTGAGCGTCAGCCGCCGTCACCGTCATCAGAAAATTGCCGTTGATATAAATAATGGGCTGGTTGCTGACCTCCTCTACTTCCCAAGTTACCTGTAGGCTCTCGGCGCTGTAGTCCTGCTGGGCAAACTCTCGCAGCCGCTGTTCAATCTCCCAAGAACGCCTCGCGGCTGAAATCACCTCATTGTCGGTTTCTCCTTCTATCGGGGCCGCTACGTAGAAAATAGTGCGACCATCTAGATCGACCGGAGCTGAATTGAGATCGCTGTTGAAAACCGCTAGATCCTGCAGACTAGGCGGGACTAAATTCTCCACAGCCTGCGGAATCGCATTTGTGATTGGGGATTCCGTCTGGGCTGTAGACGCCACAGGCAGCAGAACTAAGGTCATGCTGACCAAGACGCCAACTAAAGCAGCCAGCCATCGTCGCTTGCGGCGAAAGCTGCTACCACTTGCTGGATAGATGAAGTGGAAAAAAGCCATGTCGATCTATCACCTGATAACTAAAATAGGCAAGTCGCTAAACCCGTAGTCAAGCATCTAAGCTAATTCAAGGATACTTTTGGCTTAACAAGCTGTAACAGATGCTATTCAAATAAATTTGCTCTGATATCTGTCTTTAGAGGCAAACTGGAAAATTTATTCAGAGTACACGCTTGTTTGAATTAAATTAGCTGACTGAAAAGTAAGAATAACACTGGTTGCGCCGCTTCTAAGTAATTAGCTTGAGAAAATTTGTGGGATCTACGGAGCCTGTAGGCACTCAGTTTCCGCATATACACTGACTCAAAAATCAGTAATCTTTCCCAAGCCTTTCTGGCAGAAAAAAGGGAGACTAATTCATAACAGAAGACCTTCTCAGCTTTACTAAAGATGATGTTTTATTTTTTACCTGCTTCCTTTGTTTTTTCAGTTTTGCTACGTGGCCTGGTGAAGGACGAAGCCGCTGATAAGGCCGATATGGGCCTATGGCTGGTAATCTTTCTAGCGACTGCTCTCTGGCCGATAACGCTGCCGTCTATTCTGTACAAGAAAGTTTTTCAAAGAACTCATCAGGAAAAAGATACAGAGTGGGCTTCTGCCTAAACTTTTTTTCTATCCTGTTGGCAAAAAAGACGACAAAAACGCTGTAGCAGGCTTTTATACAGCCATAGCCTAACAGTTAACCTGGTTTATCAAAGCGAAATTTCCCAGCTTCAAATATTAG